>CAIJME010000460.1 GCA_903821625.1 uncultured Sphingobacteriales bacterium
CTGAAATCTCAAATAAATTTTCCTGAACCCTTGATTGATCTGTCTTTTATTTATTAACCTGTTTAATATATTGCTCCAAAGCCATCGTCATACTAGGTGACTCAGGTGTTGGTGCGGGTATATTCATAACTAATTCATGTTCAATAACTGCTTTATGTGTGCTAGCTCCAAAGGCAGCTATGCGGGTAAAATTTTGTTTAAAATCGGGGAAGTTAATGAATAGAGAATGGATACTGCTTGGACTAAAGAATACAATCACATCATAAAACACCTCCGCCAGATCAGACAAATCACTACAAACAGTATGAAATAACACGGCAGTTTTAAAATCATAACCGTTATTATTCAGAAATTTTTGAGTTTCTTCAGCTGCAACATCCGAGCATGGGTACAAAAATTTCTCGGCCGTATGCTTTTTCAGAACCTCTGCAAGGTCGGCAGCAGTTTGTTTGCCAAAAAATATCTTTCTCTTCCTGTATTGAATATATTTCTGAAGGTAAAGAGCAATCGTTTCTGAAATACAAAAATATTTCATATCGGCAGGGACATCAAAGCGCAGCTCTTCACAAATTCTAAAAAAATGGTCAGCTGCATTTTTACTGGTAAATATAACAGCTGTGAAATCTGAAAAACTGATTTTTTCTTTCCTGAATTCTTTTCCAGGAACACCTTCAACATGAATAAAGGACCTGAAGTCAATTTTCAGATTATATTTTTTTGCCAAATCAAAATATGGCGACTTTTCGGAATCCGGCTTTGGCAACGTAACCAAAATACTTTTTACTTTCCTTGGTTTCTCAGTTGAAGATATTTGCATATTTTTCATGGGGCTTAATACCCAAGTGCTTTAAATAGGATAATTAAAGGACAGAATTCGAGGGCACAAAGATAAATAATTAAATAAACTTTAGGAAACTTGTAATTAGATAAAATATTAGCCCCCGCCCGAAGAAACTGAAGGAGGAAAATTAGTATGATCATTGCAATCCCGATATAGCTGTAAATAACTGCAAATCGATAACTTGTTAAGCTAAAAGCAATTACTACAGGCAGAAATAAAATGGCGGTATTGAAATAACTTAGGTATAAAACAGATACATACTCTCTAACTAACCGTTTTACATCGAATAGAAATCCCAATATGCGCAAAACAATAATTTTGAATGTGAACAAGCCAACAACTACAGCTGATAAGTAAATAAATAATTCAAATCCTTGAGCCGGATAAGATATTTCTAAATACTTGCCAGATAAATAAAGGTAAAGACCTGTGTTCAAACCAAATAATAGGTATAGAAATATAAATGGCCAGGAATTAAATAAAGAATCTTCCTTATTTATCTTACTTAAAGCCTGATTACTATAAAAAGCGTATACAATGGTGTTTAGCTCTGAAGGAAAAAAGAACCTGATTACTACAAAAAATAGAACGAGAAATAAAACTACTGCAATGACCCATGTTTCTCTGTAAGATCTTGGACTACCGGCATCATACCTTACAGGTTTCTTCTGTAATTTAGCTACCCATGAATGGAAATCAAGATTTTCAACTTTATAAAGTGAAATAAGGCTATCCAAAAAACGATTAGGCCTATTAGGATCAGGCGCCTTTATCCAAGCAGTAGAAAGTGAATCTTTTATAGCGTTTACTGAATCTTTAAAGTTTTGCCTCTGCGCCAAAGTAACTGAATCCAACTGTCGGTTAGACTCACGGAGATTCAGTTGCCTAAAATTTGATCTGTCACTATCAACCTGCGCAAAAACAAGTGGATTAATAAAGAATAGTATCAGTAATAAACCGAAAAAGCGCTTGATCATTCTTATCTAAAATCCATAAAACCACAAAACTCCATTATATCAAATTTCCACTTTTTTATTTTTGTTTCCTAAATATCTTTTTGAATTGGAAATTTGAATGCAATGATTGGTATTCATTTGTTTTTTAAAAATCAATCCAATTAAAAACCATGTTTAATTTTTAAAAAAGAATATTATTCTA
>CAIJME010000461.1 GCA_903821625.1 uncultured Sphingobacteriales bacterium
ACCAATTAAAAGCAACAAGCAAACGTGCAAGCGATGCCGTAAAGATGGAGAGAGAAAGGCAAAAGGCCCAACGCGCACAAAAGGCCATGCAACTACTTCTAAAACCAAAATCTAAAACAATTAAGCCAATTCATTCCATCAAACCAATTTAGTCAAAAGAAAACCGACGCAAGGGTCGGCGTGTTGGAGTCCTAAATTTTTTTATTGCTTGTCGCAGGAAGTGTCAAAGTGAGTTATTGAGTGAGCCTACGTTTGAAAGAAAAAGTATAAAGACCTAGATGTAATCTATTCATAAAAGATTGGAAAATAAATAACCAAGAAATTTACTACTCCGAATCAAATTCACTTACACCATGATGGCCCATAAAAGCATCCTTAACATTTTGATACCAAGCTTTGCAACTTTCTTCGTCCAAATAAGAAAATGATTGACCTGAACCACCAATGACAATAGAAAATCGCCATACACCTACATACTCACCTTCATATTTGGAAAATTTATCATAAAACATGGGTTCACTAATTAAAGCAATTTGAGTTTCATCCAAGTAAACATGCTCTTGCATAATTGCATTGCTGTAAAAATAGTCAGCGTAAATTTCAATCATTAAAGCCCCTACGTTAAGTCAAAATGTGCGAGAAGATTTAATAGGCTAACAACTATTCCACAAACTATTTGTAACTGTTTGATGGTGACCGTAATTTTCGCTCAAATTCAGTTCGGCTCTGGTCCTTGGCGAGAGGTTGCCATCAGGTATTTGCTCAAAGTAAATTAGCGAAAATTATTTCTTTTTGGGCTCAATCAAAACTGAGAAGTGATGATTTTTATTTTCTTTAATTGGAATGCCCAAAATAATTTTTAGCTCAAATACTCCCGTGTTTGAGATAAAAAATTCGTTATTCTTGGAATTGCAAATCGGAAAATTACTACTTGTGAGTTCCGCTTACTTGTCCCTGTTTAACCTCAATCCAGAAAGTTTTATGGCATTTCTGACATTGCGCTGGACTTTGGCCATTGCCGTTTGGAGTACTCGAAAATCCAGTCTGGAATGTACTAACTTGATAACAGTGGGGGCAAGGCACAGTTGCCTTCAGGTTTGACATAAGTTTCTCCTTGTGATTGTTGGTAAATTATAATTTCAACAATCATTTATTGCAATACCTATTATCCTCGAACTAATTTCCCCAAAAAGTCTGGGTTTGGCCCATTGATAAGTTGGCGAAAAGAATTTGAGTTGTTTGAAAAATGTGGGGGAAACCGGCTGGATTTGGACTTGGCACCCTGCAATCATCCGTCACGTTGTATCGTTACTAATTCCAACTTTACCGAACCTTACGATAATCCATCAAACCAATTTAGTCAAAAGAAAGCCGACACCAAGGCCGGCTTATTGCGGTGCTAAAAAGTTAACTGTTTTTGGTCGGCAGCTTTAGCGTATTTCGCTTGTTTGAAGCACCCTCCTTTTCAAACCCAGCTTTAACGAGCCCGCTAATTGACTCAATACGCGCATCAAGCTCTCCCGCATCTACAGCTGTTCGCAGCACTTCAAGCGTTGTGATGACGCCTGCAATGTTTTCAGTCTCGATGGCGTTCTTTCCCTCAATGACTTC
>CAIJME010000462.1 GCA_903821625.1 uncultured Sphingobacteriales bacterium
ATTCATTACATGAAACAATCATTACTAGCACTGATCACTTTCAGCATTTTATGGAGTTCATGCAGTCTGCTTAAAAAAGAACAAAAATCAGCACCGCTAACCCAGATTACTAAGCCTGCAGAGCCGGTTAAAAACTCTGATAAAGTTAGTACTACCAATTCTTCTTCAATAAAAACTCCTGCCGAAAGTTATATTGAACGTTACAAAAACATCGCCATCACTGAAATGAATGGTTCTGGTATTCCGGCAAGTATTACCTTAGCCCAGGGAATTCTAGAATCAGGAAGCGGGAACAGCAAGCTAGCAAAAGAGGCCAATAATCACTTTGGAATTAAATGTGCCACAGAATGGAAAGGGGAAACCGTATTACAGGATGACGATAATAAAGATGATTGTTTCAGGGTTTACAAATCACCTGAAGAATCCTTCAGGGATCATACTGAATTTCTAAAAAGAAAGCGTTATGCCTCACTTTTCGAGCTAGATAAAAATGATTACCGCGGATGGGCAAATGGACTAAAAACTGCGGGATATGCCACCAATCCAAGATATGCAGAGTTATTGATTAGCCTGGTTGAACGGTACGACCTGAGTCGCTTTGACCGCATAGAAAACGAGAGAGAAAAAACAATCAGGGAAAATAAGGTGATGAAAGAGATCGCTATTAATATCCCCACAGAGAAAAAACAAGAAACTGTTAAAAGCCCCGTGGTCATGAAAATTTATGAGGTGCGATCAGGAGATACCCTGACATCTGTTTCTAAACAATTTTCACTCAGTGAAGCTGATCTGAAGGCTTTAAATGGCTTAGAGAATGTGAATTTATTGCCTGGACAGTTACTACTGGTTTCTAAATAAGTTAAAAATGTTAAAATTGACCCTTATTGTTTCTTAAACTCTTAGTTTTATCAGATTGAAAAAGATCATATTCATATTTCTGCTACTTTCATTCCCTGTTTGTAGTCTGCTGGCTCAGGATAAACCAATTCAAGGAATCGTTTTTGACATGGAATCCAAGCAACGATTAACCCGTGTCTATATTTTTAACACCCGAACAGGCGAAGGATTTTACAATACCACTAAAGGTGAATTTAAAACGAATGCCCGCGAGGGTGATGTTTTAGTAGCCGCTTTACAAGGCTATGGTGTTGATACAGTAAGTATCCGATCCGTTAGTACCGTACTATTCTACCTGAAACGGAATTCTATACAGCTGCAAGAAGTGGTGGTTAGAGATACTTTAGGAACCCCCGAAGAACGCCTACAGGCCGCAAAAGAAGAATATAATGCCGCATATATTAAAGGAGCCGTTGGTAATTTGCTGACTACTGGTGGTAGTAATGGCGGGGGTGGAGCCGGACTTAGCATCAATGCCTTATATAGTTTATTAAGTCGTGAGGGTAGAAACGCGCGCCAGCTACAAAAAATAATTGAACGCGATTACAGGGATGCAATGATCGAATACCGTTTTACAAGAACACTCATCAATCGGGTGATAGGCATAAGCGGGAGTAAACTACTGGATTTTAAACAACAATATAAACCTGGCTATTATTTTATCATACAGGCCAACGATTATGAACTGATAGAATATATCAAGAAATCGTACGCATCCTACCTAGATAATCCGGCTGCTTATCGTTTACAACCCCTGAATGGTAATTGATAGTGAAATCTATTTTATTCCTGTGGCTTCAGAACTATAGTTTTTGAAAGATAGACCCTTGAAAATGCCCAAATCTAGGCTATTTGAAATAGCCCAAATTTCAATCCTGGATCAATTAATCAGGTAAGTCTATAAAATGCTAAAAAACATGTCGAAAAGAAGTCTTTTTTGTTTTCCTTTGCTATATGTTTAAGAACATATTGGCACTTGTTTTCATTTTATTTGGATTAAGCTCCATTTCTATTGCACAAAAAGCAGGATCTGAAGCAGATACAATTTTACTAAAGGAGCTTAAACAGTACCCACGCAAAAATACACTCCCGGTAAGACGACCAGTATTATTCCCTGAAGTAGTTTCCTTAAATGCGGCATCTTCCATCAATGTAAAAGTGAATTATTGGCGTAATCTTACTGCATTTGGCATTAACATGAATCAGGCTTCGTTCAGCGATAACTGGGGTGCGGGCGGTGTAAACTCATTAGCACTTGGTGGACAATTTTCTTATAAATCTGATTATACCAAAGAAGACAAGAACTATGTATCAGAGGTTATTATGCAATATGGGAAACTCAAAAATAAAGGTCAGCTATCCCGAAAAACGGTAGATCGTATATTCTGGGATAATAAAGTTGCTCTAAAGCTTTCCAAAAGCTGGTATTTCTTCGGATCTGTCAACTTTGAATCCCAATTTGATTTTGGTTACAGCTTCTCAAAAGATGCACAGGGAAATGAGAAAAGAACTCTCCTTTCCAAATTCATGGCGCCAGGATATTTGACAGAATCATTTGGATTTGAGTACAAGCCGGCGAAGCACTTTTTTGTTCGAATAGGTACCGGAACCGCCAGACAAACATTTGTACTTGATAAATCACTCTATTTAACAAATCCTAAAAACTTTGGTGTAACGCCAGGTAAAGGCTTTAGAAATGAGCTTGCCTTTCAGGTTGTAAGCTCTTTTGATAAAGATGTAGCCAAAAATCTGACCCTTAAAGGCCGTTATGCCATGTTTGCGAATTATGAAAAGCTTGCGAGTATTGACAACAGACTCGACCTTACTTTAACCGCCCATGTGAACAGGCTCATTAATGTATCAATCGCCGGGATAATTCTTTATGATGATGATACTGCCAACAAAATGCAGGCAAGCCAAACCATGGCGTTTGGATTAGTTTACAGGCTAGCGAACTAAATTATTCTTTTTAATATTTTTAATAAAAAAAAGGAGCCTAATACTCCAAATGTGCTATCTGCTTCTAAACTGCAGATAATCAAGAAAATATAGTATTTTTACTGAGGCATTATTATTCTGTGGCAAACCAATAATTCTGTCAAAATTCTGAAAATATCCAATCCTATTTTCTGTTTCCATGTCTTGCACAACATTTTTATAAGCCAAACTCAATTCGCTGCCGGGAGCAAAGCGCCAGGAATAAATAAAATCTACATTAAAAATATTATAATTGGTATGAGTGCCTTTAAATTCAGCGCCATCATGGCTCTGTAACCCGCCATCGGCCGTAAGAATATAATATTCTTTATTCCTGCGGTTTGACCAATAATGTCTTGCCCTTACCATTAAACCCATATTGCTGCTAAAGGTATAGGTAGCATCCATTGAACTTTCCACTGTACTCCTGTCAAACCTTGAAAAGATCACATCCTTGTTACTA
>CAIJME010000463.1 GCA_903821625.1 uncultured Sphingobacteriales bacterium
AGCACCACAAAAAAGGTGTAAATGCACCTATATCAATTCCATAGGTTCCTATTGCGATTAAATGTGAAGCGATCCGGTTAAGCTCGCAAACTAAAACACGAATATATTCTACTCTTTTTGGGATATTTTTGTCTATCCCCATCATTCGTTCAACTCCCATCACATAGGCATGGTCATTGTTCATGGAAGCTAAATAATCCATTCTGTCAACAAATGGAATGATTTGCTGATAAGTAAGGTTTTCACAGTGCTTTTCAAAACACCTGTGTAAATATCCCATATGAGGAATCACCTCCTTGACTACTTCTCCATCAGTGATTAATTCAAGCCGTAAAACACCATGGGTCGAAGGATGTTGTGGACCCATATTGATGATCATCTCCTCTGGTTTGAGATTCTCAGTTAACTGATCATATCTGGTTTTTTTTACCTGCATGATATTATTCAATGGTGAATAGGGATTTACTCTTTTATTTTTATTCCTTTATATTCTTCTGCTGCACTATAGTCCTTTCTGAGTGGATAGCCTTCCCAGTCATCTGGAAGTAGAATTCTTCTAAGATCAGGATGCCCTTCAAAGTGAATTCCTAAAAGGTCAAATGCCTCACGCTCATGCCATTCTGCTGTTTTCCAAACATCTGAAACAGAAATAAAGCTTGGTAATGAATCCGAATGTCTGTTGTGATCAATGATTACTTTTAAAACTAATTGATGCTTATGAGGTATGGATGCGAGGTGATAAACTACAGAAAATCTATTGTTTTCTACACCATGATCAATTCCAGTCAAGCAAGAAAGAAAGTCAAACCATGTGTTTTTATTATCTCTTAATTCCTCGCAAACAGGTATAATAAAATCAGGATTAATGATCAAAGCTGGTTGAAGTCCTTCTGTTTGAACTTCAGTGATCGCATCAGAACCGAATTTTTCTGATAAAAGCCTGGTTATTTCATCGAAATTCATAATTTTTATCAGGGTGCAAGGCGAATGATTTTCCAGGATTTCTTATCTGCTTTTTTGAAAACAATTCTATCGTGAAGACGACTTTGTCGTCCTTGCCAGAATTCAATAATTTGTGGCTTAACAAGATATCCTCCCCAAAAAGCAGGCTTAGGAATAGTTTTTCCATCATATCGGGCCTCAGCTTCCTCCCATTTTTTCTGAATTTCATCCATTCCATCAATTATTTGGCTTTGAGGGGAAACAATAGCACCTAATTGGCTCTTTTTTGGTCTGCTTTGAAAATAACGTTCAGATTCTTCCTTAGTTAATTTTTCTACAGTACCTTCAATACGAACTTGCCTGCCTAATTCGGCCCAATGAAATACAAGAGCAACAACTGGATTTTTTGCCATTTCTTTCCCTTTTGCACTTAAATAATTGGTATAAAACATGAAGCCTCTTTCTTCATATCCTTTTAATAAAACTATACGTGCAGAAGGTTTTCTATCGATGCTGGTAGTTGCAAGAGTCATTGCATTGGGCTCATAAACCCCTGCATCCATAGCTTCCTTTAACCATAAGCCAAACTGTTTTATAGGATCTTTAGCAACATCCTTTTCAGATAATTTTTCAGAAATGTATTCCTTGCGGAGATTCTCTAATGTTTCTTTTTCTACTGACATAGTACATATTAATTATCTGGACACTTACCTGATAAGTTTCATTAGTGCAAACTTAACAATTGCACCTTGTTATTTTATCATTTCGATAATTATTAGCTTTATATTGTGTTAATTAAATAAAAGTTTAAGACTGCTAAAGAATATCTATGAGATACTTTTTGCGCAAACGGCTTTTAACTAAATCATGTGGTCACTAAGATTTAAAATGCATACCTAATTTTAGCAAGTTTGCCAGTTTAATTAGTAGTACTCAAAAAAAATTAGTCTCAGAATAATAAGCAATTAAAATTCATGTTTCTTAGCATAATCTAATTAACTTTTTAAAACCAACTCTTATGATCAGCCCAATTCAACCTAGAAATGGAACTCTTCTTATTTCTGAACCCTTTATGATTGATCCTAATTTTAAGAGATCTGTGGTATTACTTACCGAATTTGAAATAAATGGTGCTGTTGGTTTTGTTTTAAACCAAAAAAGTAATTTAATACTAAGTGATCTTATTTCTGATATAAAATGTGACGATTTTCCAATTTTTATTGGAGGACCTGTTGAAAATGATAGGCTACACTTTCTCCATAGGTGCTATGATAAAATAAAAAGTGGTATAAAGATCAGAGAGGGTCTATTTTGGGGTGGTAATTTTGAAACCTTAAAAATTCTTCTTCAAAACAATAGGATTAATACTGATGAAATTAAATTTTTTATCGGGTATTCTGGTTGGGGAGCTGGCCAGCTTGAAAGTGAAATGAAGCAAAATTCCTGGATGGTTGCAGACAAATTTGATTCTGAAGTGGTATTCGTTGAAGATGAAGAGAACTTGTGGCGTGAGGTAGTTGTTGGACTAGGGCCTAAATATGCTCACATTGCAAATTTTCCTGAAAATCCAAGATGGAATTAGATTCTCAATAAATTATATACTATAAATTAGTATTTATTACAATCTAAGTAATGATTCATTAATCTTTTTTTGATCTGTAAAATGAATACTTAGGATTCCATTTCCTTTGCACTTTCTTCTACCTTCTGTTTTAATTCTTCTTTATAGTTAAGCAGACGTTGAGAAAGTTCAGTATCGGATGTTCCCAGAATCTGTGCTGCAAGGATTCCTGCATTTTTTGCAGCATTTAAGGCAACAGTAGCCACGGGTATTCCATTTGGCATCTGTAGGATGGAAAGTATTGAATCCCATCCATCTATTGAATTTGTTGACTTGACAGGTACCCCAATAACAGGAAGTTGTGTAATAGAAGCAACCATGCCTGGCAAGTGAGCTGCGCCACCAGCTCCAGCAATAATAACTTTTAATCCTCTGCTAGCAGCTAATTTAGCATATTCAAACATCCTTTCAGGTGTGCGGTGTGCAGATACTACTGTCATCTCAAAACCAACACCAAGTTCTTTCAATATGTCAGCTGCATCTTGCATGATATTCAGGTCAGACTTGCTTCCCATGATTATACCTACTTGAATTTTATAATTTAAATTAGAACTCATTTTATTAATATTAATAACTGTATATTAAATACTTATGATTTTTAATTAAGATTTTACTTTAATAATATTTTGGACAAATCTTGCCTTCTCAATAGCTTTTTGTCGGTCATCATCTAAAATAGTAACATGTCCCATTTTTCGAAAAGGTTTAGTTATTTTTTTCCCATATAAATGAAGATAAATTCCATCTAGGGCAAGTACATCATTTAAACCTTCATAAATTGCGACTCCTTCAAAATCCTTCTCTCCAAGTAGATTGATCATCACCGCATTACTGATTGTTCGGGTATCTCCCAATGGTAAATTGAAAATAGCTCTAAGTAATTGTTCATATTGAGAAGTATAGTTGCCTTCAATACTTTGATGGCCACTATTATGTGGTCTTGGAGCAATTTCATTTACAAGTAGTTCACCAGTTTTAGTAAGAAACATCTCAACGGCAAGAATTCCGATGATCTTCAAATCTTCTGCTACTTTTATAGCAATCTGATCTGCTTTTTTTAGTGTTTCTGTATCTAAAGTTGAAGGAGATATCAAAAACTCAACAAGATTGGCTTCTGGATTGAATTCCATCTCCACACAAGGGAAAGTTTGAATTTCTCCTTTCTCATTCCTTGCTACTATTACAGCTAATTCTTTCTCAAAAGGAATAAAATCTTCAATCAGACTAGGCTCATTGAAGGCTTTTTGCAGATCTTTAACATTATTAATTAAGATTACTCCCTTTCCATCATAGCCATCACGCCTAAGCTTTTGAATATAAGGAAATGGAATATTAGCAGATATAAGTTCTTCTTTGTTTTTGAATAATTGAAAGGCTGCAGTAGGTATTTGTTTTTCTTTGAAAAACTGCTTCTGTGTACCCTTGTCTTGAATCAGTCTGATCACATTTGATTGAGGATAAACCTTGATGCCTTCTTTTTCTAACTGCTCTAGTGCATAGACATTCACTTTTTCGATCTCTATTGTCAGAATATCTAGATCTTTGCCGAAATTATAAACGGTATCATAATCTATTAAAGAACCCTGAACAAATTTTTCACACAGGTCTTTGCATGGAGCATTGTTATCAGGATCTAAAACATAGCTGCTGATGTTGAAATTAATTGATTCCTGTATGAGCATGCGTCCTAATTGTCCACCACCTAATATTCCAAGTTTCAAGTCGCCGTAAAATGCTTTCATATCCTTACAAGTTTAGGCCAAATCTATGAGAATATCCAATTTCCTCTTGATTTCATGAATAAATGGTTCAGTATATATACTCGGAAAATACATTAAAAACTATTTTTTTAGCTGTTCAAGAGGCTTTCCTGTTCTATTTTTTTCTGTAATTCAATGATCGCACCAATTAATGCTTCCGGTCTGGGCGGGCAACCCTGAACATAAATATCAACAGGGATTATACGGTTAACACCCTTTACAACATGATAGCCATGTTGCCAGTAAGGACCTCCACAATTGGAACAGGATCCCATTGATATCACATATTTAGGTTCTGGCATTTGCTCATAAAGTCTTTTTATGCGTTCTGCCATTTTAAAAGTTACTGTTCCAGCTATTATGATGACGTCAGACTGTCGAGGTGATGGCCGCGGAAAAACTCCAAATCGATCCAGATCATAGGTAGATGCCATTGATCCCATCATCTCTATTGCACAACAAGCAATACCAAAGCTCATTGGCCATAATGATGATAAACGAGCCCAGTTCAGCAAATCGTCAACTTTGACAACTAAAACAGATCCACCTTCACTTTTAGTTTCTAGACTCACTATTCAGTTTTTTTAAATTTAGGTTTAAATGCCGGTTTAAAGGGAATTGGATTTAGTACCGGCTCTGCTTTTTCTGATTCTATACTAACAGGATCTAATGTAAACTCTTTGACCTGGTACTGTTCATTATTCAAGGTCTGGTATGCTGAATAAGGTATTTTAGTAGGTGACAAAGGTAATAACTGCTCTGGTCTGATCCAGTTAAGATCCCCTTTTTTCCAAACATAAATTAATCCAATAAGGAGTATGCCAATAAAAATAAACATTTCGATTAAACTCAACCAGCCCCATCGTGGATCTGCAGTTAATAAGACTTCTTGCCCAAATACGGTCGCCCATGGAAAAATAAATACTAATTCTACATCAAACAGTAGAAATATCAATGCAATAACATAAAAACGTGAATTGAACTGTATCCAAGAATCTCCAGTAGGTACTTCTCCACATTCATAGGAACTCAGTTTTTCGGGATTTGGTTTTTTCAAGGCGACGAGCCAACCTAGAAAAAATGTGAATAGAACGAATAAGACACCCATTAACAAATAAATAAACACTTTACCGAATTCGGATATTTGTGATACTTCGTTCATACTTCAAATTTATAAATATTTGATTTAAAGTTTCAATAAGGGATATTTATTTCTATAATTTTTTAATTTGACCATTGTGGATAAGCTTTTTTTGAAATTAGAATAGATAGCCTCAAATTCGCTCTGAAATACAGAATCCAAAATGATCGTTAATAAGAACAAGAAAATAGCTGCCGAACTTTCGGTAACAGAGAAACAGGTTCAGGTTACCCTTAATTTACTTGAGGAAGGCGGAACAGTACCATTTATTGCCCGATATAGAAAAGAAATGACGGACAGCCTTGATGAGGTTCAGATTACCGCTATTCGTGATAGAAATCAACAATTAGTTGAGCTGGATAAGAGAAGGGAAGTGATATTGAAATCTATGAATGACATGGAAATGCTTAACCTTGAACTTGAAAAGCAAATACTTGAAGCTGAAACAATCACTCATCTGGAGGATATTTATCTTCCATTTAAGCCCAAGCGTAAAACTAAGGCCTCTGTTGCTAGAGAAAAAGGTCTGCAAAAACTTGCAGACTTTATTTTAGAGCAAACTAATGGTGATCTTGAAGTAGAAGCTCTAAAATATATAAATGAGGAAAAGGCAGTAATAACCATTGAAGATGCTTGTTCTGGAGCAAGGGACATCCTTGCAGAGTTTATGGCTGAACAGCCTGAATTAAGAATGAAAATGAGAGAAATATTCCTCCAAAAGGGTAGTTTTCACTCAAAATTGATCAAAGGCAAAGAAATAGAGGGACAAAAATATAAAGATTATTTTGACTGGACTGAAGCGGTAAAAACAGCTCCTTCCCATCGTATTTTGGCATTAAGAAGAGCTGAAAAAGAGATAATTCTTACTTTGGATATTGTTGTACCTGAAGATGATGCAATTACTCTTTTAGACTCATTTTTTGTTAAGGGCAGGAATGCTTCTTCAGAACAAGTCAGGCAGGCGGCGGCAGATTCTTTCAAACGATTAATCAAGCCATCTATGGAGACAGAGGTGCGGCTTTTTACAAAGAAACAAGCGGATACTGAGGCCATACGGGTTTTTGCAGATAATGCACGCCAATTATTGCTTGCTGCACCGGTAGGGCAAAAAAGAATTATGGCAATCGATCCTGGATTTCGTACAGGGTGTAAACTGGTTTGCTTGGATGAGCAAGGTCAGCTGATCGAAAACACAAATATTTATCCTCATAATGGAAATGAGGCCTCGAAAGAGGCTGGAAAAACTATTAAATTTCTGTCTGATAAATATAAAATTGAGGCAATTGCGATTGGCAATGGCACCGCCGGGCGTGAAACTGAAACATTTGTTCGTAGCTTACAGATTCCAAACCTGATTATAGTAATGGTGAATGAGAGTGGTGCATCTATTTACTCTGCTTCAGATGTGGCAAGAGAGGAATTTCCAGATAAGGACATTACCGTAAGAGGAGCTGTTTCCATTGGCCGACGGTTAATGGATCCATTAGCCGAATTGGTAAAAATAGATCCAAAATCAATAGGAGTAGGGCAATATCAGCATGATGTTGATCAGAATCAGCTTCAGAGTTCACTAGATGATACCGTAATTAGTTGTGTGAATGCGATAGGTGTGGAATTAAATACGGCCTCCAAACAAATCTTGTCCTATATCTCAGGGCTGGGTCCGCAGCTTGCCCAAAATATTGTGGAATATCGAAATATGAATGGTGCTTTTAAACGAAGAAATGATCTAAAAAAGATACCACGCTTGGGTGATAAGGCCTTTGAACAGGCTGCTGGATTCCTCCGTATTCGTAATGCAGAGCATCCACTAGACAGTAGCGCGGTTCATCCTGAACGTTATTCATTGGTCGAAAAAATGGCAAAGGATCTTAATTGTAAGCTGGATGATCTTATGAAAGATGATCAACTTAGAAAGAGAATAAAACTACAGGACTATATAAGTGATACCGTTGGTCTTCCAACCTTAAATGATATTCTCAATGAATTGGCTAAACCCGGACTCGACCCACGTGATCAGTTTGAGGTATTCAGCTTCTCAGAGGGTATCAATTCAATTACAGATCTTCATATAGGGATGACTCTTCCTGGAATAATAACTAATATCACCGCGTTTGGTGCTTTTGTTGATATTGGCGTTCATCAGGATGGACTAGTTCATCTGAGTCAGCTGTCAAATAAATACATCAAAGACCCAAATGAAGTGGTTAAAGTGAGTCAGAAAGTGATGGTTAAGGTAACTGAGGTTGATATAGCTCGAAAACGAATCGCTCTGTCTATGAAAACGGATGAAAAGCAAGAAGCAAGACCAAGGCCAGTCGTTCAACAGCCTAAAGTTCAAGTAAATAAGGTTGATTATAAAAATGAAAAACCTGAAACGGATATCGCCCTAAAACTTGCTGCATTAAAGAATAGATTTTCATAAACTAATCAGTTTATCTTTGAGAAATAATGGAAGATACTTTTGATGCAGTAATTATTGGGGCTGGTGCCTGCGGATTAATGTGTGCTGTCCAGGCCGGATTTCTTGGTAAAAAAGTTTTAATTCTTGAAAAAAACGAAAAAATTGGAGCTAAGATTCTGATATCAGGGGGCGGGCGTTGTAATTATACCAACCTGTATTCTGAAGAGTCTAACTTTATTTCTGAGAACTCACATTTTTGTAAATCAGCATTTTCGCAGTATTCTGTTGATGATACCATCAGTTTTTTTAAAACTTATGGAATAAACGGGCAAGAAAAGACGCTGGGTCAGTTATTCCCCTCAACCAATAATGCCAAAGACATTGTTCGTGTTTTTGAATCACTTTGTGCCGATTTCGGGCAGAAGATCCTTACCAATTCTGAAGTTAAAGAGATAATAAAATTACAGTCTGGTGAATTTAAAATCACTTTTATTCATGCTAATAAACTTAAAGATATAACGGTTCGCCGTGTAGTTATTGCTTCTGGTGGATTGCCTATTCCTAAAATGGGTGCTACTGATTTTGGTTTGAAAGTAGCGAAACAATTCGGACTCAAAATAACTGAAACGGCTCCGGCATTGGTTCCTCTTACCATAACAGGAAAGGATGCTGATTGGTATGCTAAGCTTAGCGGAAATTCTATTTTTTGTAGAGTTTCCAATGAAAAAATAAGTTTCGAAGAAAATATTTTATTCACCCATTGGGGTCTTAGCGGGCCTGCAATTCTGCAAATTTCATCCTACTGGAAACCAGGTGAGCAAATCAGGATAGACCTGCTCCCAAACGATAATATCATCGAAATTATTCAATCCCAGAAAATGATTAATGGCCGAAAAACACTTTTAGGTCTTCTTTCGGATATTTTTACTAGAAAATTTGCTGATGCTCTTGATAAATATTTACCTGTTGAAAAGAACCTGGCGACTTTGACCAAAGAAGATTTTCTTTTGATCGATCAATTCATTCATAAATTTGATGTTAAGCCAGCAGGAGATAAGGGTTATGATAAAGCAGAGGTAATGAGAGGTGGTGTGGCAACAGATGAATTATCTTCAAAAACACTGGAATCAAAAAAGGTACCGGGTCTGTATTTTGGAGGTGAGTGCGTGGATGTAACAGGCTGGCTTGGTGGATATAATTTTCAATGGGCTTGGTCAAGTGGATTTGTTATTGCTCAAAACATTTAAATAAAAAACGCTGACAGTTTATTGAATCTGTCAGCGTTGATTTTTATCAATGTACTACGTGTTAGTCACATTTAGGATGGGTAAATATGTAGGTTTCAACATTTCCCTGAGGAATAGTAAAGCTTTCAGACCTGTTCATTTGCCACCAAAAGAGGTTACGTGATTTTTCCCTACTGATCGTTTCATTCATAGTCGCTGAATCATAAACTCTTCCATTAATGATCACATATTTAATTTTTTCAGTATTCCGGATATCATCTAGAGGATTAGC
Organism: uncultured Sphingobacteriales bacterium; assembly: GCA_903821625.1. Lineage (GTDB taxonomy): Bacteria > Bacteroidota > Bacteroidia > Sphingobacteriales > Sphingobacteriaceae > Daejeonella. The sequence continues at coordinate 9,387 of CAIJME010000463.1, forward strand.
ATCTAAAATGATCATATCGGCTAGTTTACCATTCTCTAATGAGCCAATTTCCTTTCCCATACCCAAATGCTCTGCTCCATTCAATGTTGCACTTCTGATGGCCTGAAGGGCTGACATTCCTCCTTGAGCAAACATCCATAGTTCCCAATGAGCTCCAAGGCCCTGAAGTTGTCCATGTGCTCCCAGATTTACTTTAGTACCACCATCCTGCAATACTTTTGCGGCCCTTGCCACATTTATATGGCCATAATCAGAAAACTCTGAGGTTGTTCTTCTTCTTGATCTTGAATCAATAATTGATCGGGGAGTAAAGTTTAATAATCGTTCATTTTCCCATACATTGGTTCTGTCATACCAATAGTTTTCGCCAGATTGTGCTCCATAAGCCACAATCAGTGTTGGGGTATAGGATGTTGTACTTTTATTCCATAGGGTATTTACATCTTTATAAAGTGGAGCAGGAGGGATATTGTGTTCTATACTCGTATGTCCATCCTGTATATGAGTGATATTATGAACAAATGTTGATCCACCTTCAGGAACTACCTCTAATTGCAATTCTCTTGCTGCCTGAATGATCTGCTGACGTTGATCACGCCTTGGCTGATTGTATGATTTTACAGAAAATGCACCAACGGCTTTCATTCTTCTTAACGCCGAGCGTGCATCTTCAATACTGTTTACTACCGTTTTAAAGTCGCCATCTGCACCATAAATTATGGTACCTGTAGAATAAACCCTGGGTCCAATCATCGTTCCTGCTTTGACCATATCTGCCTGACTAAAAACCATTTCCGTATTTGCCGATGGATCATGAGATGTGGTAACTCCAAAGGCAAGGTTTGCAAAATAGCTCCAGTCCTGCTGAGGGGATACACCATCATAGCTTGCTCTTAAATGACTATGCACATCAATCAGACCCGGCATAATCGTTTTTCCTGTACCATCAATCAATTTAGCATCAACAGGTATGGCTATTTTGGAACCAATCGCAATGATTTTATTATTTTCAATAATAATAGTACCATTCTCAATTACTTCATCGCCTTTCATGGTGATGATTCTTGCATTTGTTATTGCAATTTTACCTTCTGGTCTGTCAGATTTAAGCCTGAGTTGCAAGTCTATTCCTATAGTATCAGGACGATTGACTTTATCGTTTGCTCCTCCAAGAAAGGCAAATGAATTCTTTATTTCTTTTGAGAAATAACGTGATCCTAAGGTCCAGTTTAAACGTTCTGAATCTTTGCTCCAATGTATGTAAGTTCCTGCATCTTTACTGACCTTTGTTATTGGTAGCGATTTATTTCCGGATGAAAGGTCTAAAGGCATACCTACAGTAACTAATGGAGTGATATAAACGTTAAATAATTCATTAAACGCGATCCACTTACCATCAGGGCTTGGGTTAAACACATTCGCATACGTTGAGGTATAATGAGTTCGGATAGTTCCACCATTAAGATCTGAACTCTTGAATGCCTTTTTACTTCCCTCAGAACTCTGGAAAAATATTCGACTATCATCTGAACTAAAGATTGGCCTAATGCCATTATCAAGCACTTTCACTGGTATGCCACCTTCAATTGGAAGCATATAAATTCCTGGATTTTTACCAAAAGGATATCCTAAAACATCATTTCCAACACCTTTCCTGTAAACGATTTTATCTCCTTTATTTGAAAACTTAGGACTATAATAATAACCTTTTTCAGAGGTTAATTTGGTTAAAAGAGAGTCTTTTAGGTTTAATTTCATGATTGAACCTCTATTCTCGTCACTCCAGTTAACATAGACTAGGTACTTACCATCAGGGCTAAATTCGGGCTCAAACTCAAATTCTGTGCTTGTAGAAATACGCTCAGCTTTACCATCAGGAAGATTTTTTAGATAAATGTAACCTGCAGCATTAAAAGCAACCCTTTTTCCATCTGGAGATGTAGTTAAATGACGGATCATTTTTACGTCAAACTCATCATTGAAAACTTTTTGTTCATAATGCAGAGCATCCGTTATCGTTTGATTAACGGTAACATCAAATGGTATTTCAGTTAAATATTGAGTTAGAACTTCCAGATTTCTGATTTTTCCTTGTGCATAGAAAATGATATTCTTACTGTCAGGTGTCCATGCAAAATTCGGATAGGGTCCAAAAATAGCCCATGCCTCTTGCATATCATGCGTAAGATTATCATAAACAGACCATTCTTCACCAGTCTGTAAATTCTGTATAAATAACTCAGATTTTAAACGGACTCTTCTAACAAAGGCGAGGAATTTTCCATCAGGTGAGAGTTCTGGACGAATAGCACCTCCATCACCTCCTGCAATAGTTTCTATTTGACCCGTTAATCTATTTAACCGTCGGATATTATAAATTTCGCCATTAGGGTCTTTATTATATTGAAAATTGGGTCCCTGACTTACATCTTCAGAGAAATAAACAAATTTTCCATCGGGCGAAACCTCAGGCTCACCAGCATCTTGCTGATCATTTTTTCTTTTTGTTAGCTGTACACCTTCTCCACCTCCGGAAATATGGTACATCCACATCTCGCCAGCTCCAAGTGATCGGCCACTTGTAAAATGTTTTCTGGCAATAAGATATTGATTATCTATAGACCATGTAGCATTATTAAGGAGCCTAAAATTTTCTTTTGTTATTGCCCTTTTTCCGGATCCGTCAACATTCATGACCCAAATGTTATCACCGCCATCCTTATCGCTGGTATAAGAAATAAATTTGCCATTTGGGCTGAATCTGGGTTGTACTTCTGAAGCCATTCCTCCGGCAAGTATAATGGCTTTCCCTCCAGTTATGGGCATTTTGTAAATATCGCCAAGTAAATCAAAAACAATTTCTTGTCCATCTGGACTTACATCCAGATTCATCCATGTACCTTCATTGGTTTGAAAAGTTAATGATTTAGAGGTACCTGTAGGTTTTTCTACATTCCATTTTGGATTGGTTTGAGCAAACACTTGTGAACTCAACAGTATACTGAAAACTAAAAATATTGATTTATTCATGTATTGATCTATTTGGACACGCAATTTAGCAATTATTCATAGTTTTGGTATTATCAAATTTCTTCTCTTGACCTATGATTTTTATTTTTAACCCTATACTGAATTTGTTTTTATGACAATTCATCATATTCTTTCCAAATACTGGGGCTTTAGTAAATTCCGTCCTTTACAGGAGGATATTATCCAATCAGTTTTGGATGGAAATGATACACTGGCATTGATGCCAACGGGTGGAGGTAAATCACTTTGTTTTCAGGTTCCTGCACTTTTAAAACCTGGGATATGCATTGTGGTATCACCCTTGATCGCACTAATGAAGGATCAGGTTGAGAATCTGCAAGAAAAAGGAATTAAGGCGATAGCCATCATTTCTGGAATGGGGAAACGGGAGGTAGACATAGCATTAGATAACTGTATTTATGGGGATATCAAATTTCTTTATTTGTCGCCTGAAAGGCTTTTGTCTGAATTAGTAAGGGTTAGGATCAGACACATGCAGGTTAATTTAATCGCGATTGATGAAGCTCATTGTATTTCCCAATGGGGCTATGATTTCAGACCATCTTATTTACATCTTACAGAACTTAGGGAAATACATCCAAATATTCCCATTTTGGCTCTCACAGCAACTGCCACAGAAAAAGTTGCTGCAGATATTCAACTAAAATTAAACTTTAAACAAGCTCAAATTTTCAGGAAGTCGTTTGAGCGGAAAAATCTTAGTTATTTAGTTTATAACGAAGAAAATAAACTTAGAAAACTCTTTTCTATCGCCAAAAATGTAAAAGGAACAGGTATTGTATATGTAAGGAACAGAAGAGAAACTCAGGAAGTTGCACGGCAGCTTAGCATCCAAGGAATTTCAGCTGATTTTTATCACGCGGGCTTGGATACACCTTTAAGGATGAAAAAGCAAACCGCATGGAAAAATTCAGAAGTTAAGGTAATAGTTGCTACGAATGCTTTTGGTATGGGTATCGATAAATCTGACGTTCGTTTTGTGGTACATCTTGATCTTCCCGAAAGCCTTGAAGCTTATTATCAGGAAGCCGGAAGGGGAGGAAGAGATGAAAAAAAGGCTTATGCTGTCCTGCTTTATAATAATTCGGATGTTTTTCAACTTAAAAATAGATTTGAACAGCAATATCCTTCTATTGAAGAAATTAAACAGATTTATCATCATTTGGGCAATTATTATCAGCTGGCATTTGGTGCTGGAGAAGGCTTATCGCTTGAATTTGACCTTGCTGATTTTTGTAGTCGATTTAAACTCGACTCATTCCGAACCTTACATGCTCTTAAATTTTTGGAGCATGATGAATATATTGCCTTAACTGAAACTGTTTTTTTAGCCTCTAGAGTCCAGGTGCTTTCAAGTTCGGCAGATCTTTATCGCTTCCAGGTTGAGCAACCTGTTTATGATCAGTTTATAAAGGTATTGTTAAGGTCATATGGCGGCATTTTTGATCAATTGTCGGCTGTTAAGGAAAGTGATCTTGGTAAAAGACTGGGTATCAATAGGAATGAAGTAGTAAAAATTCTTCAAAAGCTACAAACACTTCAAATTATTCACTATATAGAGCAAACTGATAAACCTCATTTACTATTTCTTAAACCGCGTGCGGATACGTTGCACCTTTTAATTGACAGAAAATATCATGAAGATCGTTATCTGGTTCATCAATTGCAGATTGAATCGATTATCAATTACGCCGTAAATATTAAGTGCAGAAGTCAGCAATTATTAAATTATTTCAATGAAGCTCATGTACCGGCTTGTGGTGTTTGTGATGTATGCCTGGAGAATAAAAAGGCTTCAAAAAAAGCAGGAATCTCTGATGAAATAATTAAATCGATACTCAATGAGTTAAGTAATAAGCCTTTGCACCTAAGCCAATTAATAGAATCTTTACCTATTGGAAATGATAATGAAAAATTAAATTGTATCCGGATGCTACTCGATGCAGGCACTATCAAGGTTAATGGGGAGTATTA
>CAIJME010000464.1 GCA_903821625.1 uncultured Sphingobacteriales bacterium
ATCGGGCGTTGTAGAAGTGGTATACATTTTAATGGTGTCTCTTAAAGCTGCCGTATTGGATGCTGTAAAAGAAAATGATTGCCTAGGGCTATAATAATTAATGTTTTGACCATTAATAAAAATTGTACTATCGGGTGTTGGGTTTGTGGTTGGCCCTATTGCAACAGAAGGTGTAATGTTTTTTGCAGCAGAAAAATCCCATCTTACACTTGTAGGTGTAAAATTTAGTGGAACCGAAAATGATACAGGTGTATTGATACATGTTACTGCCGAATCTATTCGTCCATAAGGATTTTGAAACGACGCAGTTTGTGAAAAGTCTTTTACGTTGGTTCCTGCATTGTATCCATAACTTTCGGCGCTACCAAAACCATAGGCGATGGCATTGTATCCGGTATCTGAATATAAATTATGATTACCTGTATTAACTTTTAAAATGGCATATTTATAATTGGCATCTCCAGGATGTGTATTAAAATTGGCTGTTTGTAAAACACCATCTAGTGTAAAGCTATTTTCTCCACCTTTTTTTAAAATAACATTAATATAGCTTTGAAGGATATTATTTTTATTGGCAGAATATAAGGTAACATTGTTAATGGTTTGTTCTACCGGACTTAAATATATCATTTCTGGATCTCCACCAGGATTTGAATTAGGATTTCCATCTACACCTTGTGTGGTACAATATTGAGCAACCATCACTGGAATATCAGCTTCTATTACATTGGGTATTGCTGGATTTGTACTTGCATTAACGCCATTAAAATTCCCATTAAAAAATTCGTAATAAAATCCATTAACAAGTTTACTGGAAGGAATAATACTGCCATTTAATTTTACAACTGTGCTAGGATTGGTTACACAAATCCGGTAATAGTTATTGGGTTGAGATCCTGTCGGTGCTGTTAAGTATTTTTTGCCCCAGGCTACAGCTGGTAATGATTGTGCTATAATATTATCTGCACTTCCATTGCCTGATCCACCAATGCTCATCTTACCTGCTCCCGAAAAAACAGCAATTTTTTTACAACCCACAGAACCTGCTGTGCTGATGGATCTAACTTTAGATCCTGTTAAATCCGTTCCTTTTGTTCCACTCACCGTTCCAAAAACACTATATACGTCACCTTGATTTAGTGTGATTGGTATTGTAGTGGCAACACCTGGTGTAAGACCATTTAAATTATCTGCAGAAGGTGTGATTTCAATAGTGGTATTGTCTTCTGTGGCAACTACAAAAAAGAAAGAGTTAGAACTGTTCGAGTTTGATTGTTGCGTATAGTTTACGGAGTAATATTCTTTACCTAGAGTATTGGTTGGAAATAATAAAGTAGCACCAGAAATACTTGCGTTATAAATATGCGCATAAGCAACTATAGGCACATCGGATGTTATATGGATGCCTCTTTTTATTAAACCTGTGGTGCTGATACGTGCGTCTTGTGCACCAGATTTAGGTAAAGGATTAGAAGGTGTTACTTGATTTGCAATTACTGTGTAATTTGCTGTGTAACCTACTGCTGGAATTTCAACTTTAACGTTTGCATTTTTATCAGAAGTAAAATAGAGTACCATGTCTTGAGATCCTCCATTTGCTGGATTACCTGCCATACTTACGTGGTAACCATATCCGAGCCAAAAATCATTACCCTTATTGGAATAATCTTGACTGTATACTGCGCCACTTGCAAGGATACATATAATAAAAATAA
>CAIJME010000465.1 GCA_903821625.1 uncultured Sphingobacteriales bacterium
AGTGCAGGGGTAAATAAACTGATGATTATTGATGTATCTAACGGTAAAGTCACCGCTACCGAGGCCATGGGAAAAGTTGAAGAATTTAGCAATATTACCTGGTCGCCAAATGGAAATGATGTAGCTTTTTCGGGATTAAAGGAAGGTCAAAACGACCTCTACCAATTTAACCTACGCACTAAATTACTTACTCAGCTTACCAATGATAAATATTCAGACTATCATCCAAGTTATTCAAGAGACGGTAAATCAATAGTATTCAGCACCGACCGCAAAACTTATGATCAGTCTTCAACCAGTGTAGATATCACCCTAAATATGGCTATTATAGATGTGGCCAGTAAGAAGATTAGTAATATTCCAGTATTTGATGGTGCTAACAATCTAAATCCTCAATATTCTGGAGATAATAAAAGTATTTACTTCCTTTCAAACAGAGATGGCTTCAGAAATTTATACAAGTATTCTTTAGAGAAACAAAGTGTTCAGCAGCTAACTGATTATTTCACAGGAATAAGTGGTATTACTGAATTTTCACCTGCCTTAAGTGTGTCAAATAAGGACGACATCTTGTACTCGTATTACAGGGCTCAAAAATATACGATATATAATGCTAAAGCATCCGATTTTAAGCCTGAAATGGTTGGAAATGATGATATTAATTTTGATGCTGCTGAACTTCCTCCTTTCAGATCTGTTGGAGTAAATATTGTAAATGCCAATCTGGATAATTTTGAAAGATTCGAAAGAATACCGAAAGATTCAATCCGTACCATTGCTTATCAGCCTAAATTCAAACTAGATTATCTGTCAAGCAATGGAGTAGGCGCTTCAGTTGGACGATTTGGAACTGGACTATCTAGTGGTATTCAAGGTGTTTTTAGTGATATTCTCGGAAGAAATCAGATTTTTGCTACGGCAGCTGTCAATGGTGAGATCTATGATTTTGGAGGCCAGGTAGCCTATGTCAATCAAAAAAGCAGAATCAATTGGGGTGTTGTAGGATCACATATTCCGTATGTATCCGGACAGTTTTCTGCAGCTATTGAAAATATTGCTGGAATTGGACAAACATACATTGAACGGTACGATATCATCCGCACATTTGAAGATCAATTTTCATTCTTTGGATCCTATCCATTTTCAAAAAATCATCGTTTTGAAGCCGGTAGCGGAATTTCCCGCTACAGTTACCGGATTGATCGATATAACAACTATTATGACTATAACCGAGGCTATCAGATTGGTACCGATCGTGAAAAACTTTCTAATGATGAAGCTTTTCAAACCTATGGAGTATACTTTGACCCATTTACTACCATACAACTCAATGCGGCATTCGTAGGCGACAATTCTTTTTCAGGTATAACCTCACCCCTTTCCGGATTCCGTTACCGTGTAGGTTTGGAAAACTATCAGGGCGATTATAAACTAAATGCACTGACTGTAGATGGAAGAAGGTATGTACGGGTAAAACCAGTGACCATCGCAGCAAGACTTTATACTTACACCCGATTTGGACGTGATGAGAACAGACTTTATCAAATGTATGCTGGCTATGGCTATTTAATACGTGGATATGATGCAAATTCTTTTTACAAAAATGGTTCTGCATCAACCAATGGATTTGATATTAATCAGTTAGTAGGTTCCAGAATTGCTGTTGCTAATTTTGAATTGCGTCTTCCATTCACTGGCCCCAAAAAATTAGCTGCATTTGAATCTAAATTCTTATTCTCTGATCTGAATCTATTTTTTGATATGGGCTTAGCATATGACAATGATTCAAAAGTTGCCTTCAGATCTGAGCCACGCTCAGTTGGCGGTGCTAGAGGATACCTAGAACGTATACCTGCTATGAGTGCCGGTGTATCCTTGAGAGTGAACGTATTCGGCTATTTTGTTCTTGAACCCTATTATGCGATACCTTTCCAAAGAAAAGATGTTAACCTCGGAGTATTTGGGATAACCTTAGCACCGGGATGGTAAATAAAAAAAAGCGATCTTAGGATCGCTTTTTTTATTATTCTTTTTTTGATCTAACTAAATATGTAGAGCAACAAATTAAAGTCCTCTTTTTAGGAGTTACTGAATATCTAGTTTATTGTAATCTATTACGTGTTAAAATACCCTATCTGAGTATTGTATTATCTTGAGAAAAATGTCAAACTACTGGTTTTGATTTTTCAAAACCCATATTTTACCTTTTGCTCAATAATTACTACCGTTTACTCATTCAATTCGACACCATTGTTAATTTCTTTTATTATTAGTACTAACATCATAAAACACATGAAGTTTTGTGATTATAGATAAATTAAAAAAATTATTAAAAATGAAAAAAATTATTACACTCAATATGGCCTTGATGCTAACAATCCTACTATTTTCTTGTAATCAAAAAGTAGATATGAATGATGCAAAAGTTTTGAAAGAAAAAATTCATGCTTCACAAGATTATAAAAACTACAAGTATGCTATGCAAGAACTTACGGATGCTACAATTAG
>CAIJME010000466.1 GCA_903821625.1 uncultured Sphingobacteriales bacterium
ATTGGGAGTATGCCAATAATGGCCTCTTTACCTGGCTATTTCAACTTAGCGGCGAACCGTATGATGCTGTGGTAAAAGCCATATTCTATGTTTTAGTACAATGGGGGTTCTTATACTTTTTGTATAAAAAGAAGGTATTTCTGAGGGTTTAGAATATAAATTTTCAGGCATGTATGCCCGGGGTGCTTAGGTTACTTTGTCATGCAATAGCGTATTAATAAAGGTCTTTTTAAAATTACAAACCCGGTATTTAGAATCAAATAGTAGGTTTATATTGAGAATAAGCTGAAAAGGTGTATTTATTAATTGACTGCAAACAGAAATAAGACCAGAAAATGTTTCATTGATAGCCTCAAGTGTCGTAAAGCATGAGTAAGCTGGTTTTCAACAGTCCGCTTTGATATATCCAGGCGCGTAGCAATTTCATCATTAGAAAGCTGCTCTCTGCGGCTTAAAGTGAATATCTCTTTACAGCGTCTTGGGAGTTCTGCTAATTCTCTTTCCACACTTTTTTCAAGATCCTGATAACGAATATTCAGTTCTCCATCATTCATGCTTACACGACTCGAATACTCAAGCTCTTCCCGGTATTCAAGAGAGTTTTTCCTCGCATTTTTTACATGACGAAATACATGATATCGGGCAGATGCAAGAATATAAGCCTTAAAAGATTCTATTTGTAATTTTTCGCGTTTCAACCAAATATTAAGAAATATATCATGTACAATTTCAGAACATACTTCCCGGTCAGAGCAAACAGAAAATACAGTGGCATATAACATTTCCCAATACCTGTCAAAAAGGGTATTGAAGGATGCTGAGTCTCCTTCCCTCATCCGGTTCAGTAAAATAGTATCAGAAAGCATTTTATCCGACATTTAAACTAAACAATTTGATATATCCTTGAATTCCAAATATACATTCTACAAGTTAAGGGAATTTAAATTTACTATTATTAACTAAAAAAAAGAATCTGAGTAATCATTGATTTCAAAAAAAAGAATATTCGCCGCCAAGCTTTTCAAAAAAGCCAGATTGAATAGCTTGATGTTTATCAACGGTTAATTTAAGACATCACAGGATAATATTCTTGATTATTTTATACTTTTCATGTGTGTATCAATCAAAAAAAGACTCTAAAGAATATAAGAATGAACAGAGAAGAATATAACCGCCTTTACGAAAAATACCTTGCAGGCAAATGCAGCGTAAAAGAACAAGTTGAACTTGAAAACTATCAGGATAGTTTCAAGCTCAAGGAACAGCAATGGGATGTTACAACTATGGGGAATTCTGAAGAAATAAAACAATCTATTCAGGAAAATTTAAATTATAGTATTCAGGAACATTCCAAAAACCGAATATTCAAAATTAGGGTATGGCAATCAGCTGCTGCTGCAATTTTGATTCTTTTAACAGCGGGCATTTACTATTATCAAAATTCACCTGAACCGGTTATTGTAAAAACTGAGACACCCCGCTTCAAAAACGATGTAGCACCCGGAAATAATAAGGCAATATTGACATTAGACGATGGTTCAAAAATAGATCTTGATGATGCAAAAACTGGCATTCTTGCAAGCGAAAGCAATATTGATATTAAAAAAACAGGTGACGGTCAATTAGAATATACAGCAGGTGCTCAAAATGTAAAAACAGTTAAATACAACATTCTGAGTACCCCTATGGGAGGAGAGTACCAGCTTGTATTACCAGACGGTAGTAAAGTTTGGCTTAATTCAGGATCAACACTTAGGTTTCCGACTGCATTTATTGGTTCAGAACGGATAGTTGAGCTCAAGGGTGAGGCCTATTTTGATATAGCTAAAAATCCTAAAATGCCCTTTTTGGTGCGTACGAATAATGCAATGGACATCAAGGTATTAGGTACTCAATTTAACGTAATGGCCTATGATGATGAAAAAAATATCAATACTACCCTAGTTGAGGGATCAGTAGAAGTTTTAAAAGGATCAGAAAAAACTAACCTGAAGCCAGGTCAGGAAGCAATACTAAATAGAGGTTCCGGAAATATCAAAGTTGCTCAAGCAGATCTTGAGCAAGCTATTGCATGGAAAAATGGCTACTTTATTTTTTACAATGAAAACATAGAAAGTATCATGCGCAAAGTTTCACGCTGGTATAATGTAGATATCGTCTACCAGGGCAACTTAAATAATAAAGATTTTGTTGGAACGATATCACGAAATAAGAATGTATCAGAATTATTAAAAATGCTAGAACTGACAGGTGCTATACACTTTAGCATAGATGGAAGGAGGATAACAGTTATGCCGTAATAACTACTCCTATTTAACGGCAAAAAACCGGAAGCGCTGCGAACGCTCCCGGATATAAATCTGGCGTTAAAAAAATCAACCGTTAACACAATCAATTAAATCAAACCAAACTAACAAATGTATGAAACTTTACATGTTATTTAAGTGCAAGGAACCTTGCACATCATTAAAATTTATCAGGGTTATGAAACTCGCAATCATTTTATGCCTTACTACCTTATTGCAGGTCAATGCAACGGGTTATGCACAGAAGATTAGCCTTTCTGTGAAAAACGCTTCAATGGAGAAAGCATTAAAGGAAATTAAAAAACAGGTTAATTATAGTTTCCTTTACAATACCCAAATGCTTGATTCGTCGAAGCCAGTAAACTTTAGTGTCACAAACTCTACACTTGAGGAAGTTCTAAGGCTTTGTTTCAACAATCAGCCATTGACTTATTCAATTGTTGATGAAACCATTATCATTTCTAAAAAACCAATCCAGAAATCAGAAAATCAGGTTCAGGTTATAGAAGAAATAGCACCGCCACAAGAAATCAAGGGTACCGTAAAAGACTCTAAAGGAGTAGGGCTCCCTGGCGTGAGTATCAAACTTAAAAAATCCACCATTGGTACAACAACAGACATCAATGGTAATTTTACCCTAAACATTCCGGATGCAGGAATTTTAGTATTCAGTTATATTGGATTTACCGCTGTAGAACTTCCGTCAAATGCCAGAGTTGCAATGAATGTTGTGTTACAAGAAGACGAGCAAGCCTTAGGTGAGATTGTTGTTGTTGGTTACGGAACACAAAGTAAAAAAGATGTTTCCAGTGCTATAGGATCGCTTTCTGTAGGAAGCAAAAAAATAGCTGACCTGCCAATTACAAGTCCGGAGCAACTATTGCAAGGCCGTGTGGGTGGTGTTAACATTACTCAAGACACAGGAACTCCAGGTGGTCGTTCCACTGTTAGAATCAGGGGGGCAAGTTCAATTAATGGCGGTAATGATCCATTATATGTAGTAGATGGAGTTCCTGTTAATACAGGAAATTACAACGGTGCTGCCGGAGGTGCTGTTGCTCAAAACCCACTTTCAAATATCAGTCCGAATGATATCGAGTCTATTGACATTCTAAAAGATGCATCAGCGGCTGCTATTTACGGATCAAGAGCTTCAAATGGGGTAATCGTAATTACCACTAAGAGAGGGAAAGAAGATCAGACAAAGATCGCTTACAATACTTATTTCGGATACCAAGAAGTTGCTAAAAGAATTCCTCTTTTAGGAGGCCCTGAATGGGGAGAGTTGATCAATGAGGCGAACGTGAACGTAGGAAATGCTCCGCCAATAGCGAACCCTAGTGCATTAACAACTACAGATTGGCAGGATGAAATTTTTAGAAGGGCTCCAATCCATAATAATGAACTTTCGCTTTCTGGTGGTACCAAGAAAACGCAATACTTTTTATCAGGCAGTTATTTAGGGCAGACCGGTGTTGTAATTGGTAGCGGATTTAACCGTGGTAACGTGAGGTTTAATTTTGACCAGACTATCAATGACCGATTAAAAGTAGGCATCAACATGAGCATGAACCGCACAAAAACAGACCGTGTTAGTGCTGGCGACCGTGACGGGATTGTGGCTGTTGCCATTGTAAAATCACCTGCTGTTCCTGCCCGTAATGCCGATGGTTCTTTAAATCCTAATGATCCATACATCAGTAATATTGACAATCCTTTGATCATTGCTGATCAGGTTAGAAACGATGCGTTCAGTAACAGAGCATTAGGCAATGCATTTCTTGAATTCAAAATTCTTGATGGACTTAATTTCAGAAGCAGTATTGGTGTAGATTATTTAAGCCTAGAAGAGGTTTATTTTGTTCCGCCAAATAAACTGACCGTAGTAGGACGAACTACAAACGGTACCGGCACAAACAGTATGACTCAGGATAAAGGCTGGATCAATGAAAACACCTTAAACTACAATAAAACATTTAAGAAAAATCATCGGTTCAATGTCCTTTTAGGTTATTCAAACCAAGAATCTGTATTTAGCAGAACTGTAGCATCAGCTTCAAACTTTGCGCTTGAAGCGATTCAGACCCTAGGTTCGGCATCTATCAAGAATTCTACCTCTACCGGTAGTAGCTGGGGATTAACTTCTTACTTCAGCAGATTAAACTATTCCTTTAAAGATAAATTCAACGTTGCAGCCAGTTATCGTATCGACGGATCTTCAAGGTTCAGTGAAAACAATAAGTATGGTCGCTTTCCTTCTGTTTCAGCTGCATACCGCATTGGGCAGGAAGATTTCTTAAAAGACCTTACTTGGGTTGAAGATGTTAAAGTGAGAGCAAGCTGGGGCCGCACAGGTAACCAAGAGATCGGTAATTTTACTTCCAGAGGATTATTTGCTGGTGGTTTTAACTACATCGGTTCAAGTGGTCTGGCTCAAACACAGTTAGCTAATCCTGACTTAAGCTGGGAAAGTACTGAGCAAACTAACATAGGTTTAGACCTTAGCTTTTTAAAGGGAAGAGTCAATTTCACTATTGATGCTTACAAGAAAAATACTTCTGGATTGTTATTAGCCGTTCCATTACCTACTAGTTCAGGATTTGTAAGTTCATTGCAGAACGTAGGTAATGTGGAGAACAAAGGAATTGAACTTGCTTTGAACACGGTTAACATCGACAAAACAAACTTTAAATGGTCAACTGATTTCAACATTTCATTCAACAGGAATAAGGTGACTAACTTACCTGGTGGGGATATTCCCCTTGGATTTAATGGTTATGCCAGCGTTGTAAAACAAGGATATCCCATAGGTACTTTCTTTGGATGGAATCTTCTAGGTGTTAATCCTGCGACAGGAAATTATATTGTACAGGATTTAAATGGAGATGGGAACATACCTTTAGCTTCAACTACACTTGATAACGTAGTATTGGGAAGTGCACAACCGAAATTCACTGGAGGTTTTACAAACTCTGTATCTTATAAAAATTTCGATGCTTCTGTTTTCTTGCATTTTGTTTACGGCAACCAGATATTCAATCAGGCTGAATATTCTTATGGAAGACTTCATACCTGGTTCAACTCTTCAACTTTAGCAAGAAACAGATCGAGAAAACCTGGCGATATTGCAACCTTGCACCGTGCCGCATGGGGAGATCCAACAAGAAATGGATCGGTTTCTAACCGTGTATTGCAGGATGG
>CAIJME010000467.1 GCA_903821625.1 uncultured Sphingobacteriales bacterium
AATAAGGCCGATGCAGTGAGTGCTGTTGAGGTCAGTAAATTAAGAAATGTAACAAAGCCATAATGATTCCTTATTCACAATAAGGGCTTAGTATATTTATTAGTACATTAGTTTAACCCATCAAAAATCAAACATAAAAAATGAAATCAACCATCTTAATAGGTTCTTTGCTCGTTTTTGGATTAACGTCCTGCGGAGGCAATTTGACAAGTGAATCGAAAAATGTTAGCTCTGAACGTAAAAATATTATGCCAGAAGGATATAATCGTGGATTACCATTCACACCCGGCATTCTGGTTGATGGTACACTTTATGTAGCTGGATTCAGCGGCGAAGATCCAAAAACCGGTGTTATTCCTGAAGAATTTGAGACTGAAGTTAAGCAGGCACTAGACAAGATCGGTGTAATTTTAAAGGAAGCAGATATGGATTATAAAGATGTTGTTTCTGTCCAGGTTTATCTTACAGATATGGAGCTTTTTGAGCGTATGAATGTTGTTTATCGCACCTATTTTGATGAGCCACGTCCTACGCGCTCAATTATGGGAATTAAAAGTCTGATTGGCCCTGCAAGAATTGAGATCACGGTAACTGCACGTAAATAAGCGCTCAGGTAATTGAAATTGAGCTAAATAGCAATTGATTAATAATACATAATTCATGAATATAAAAATATCCGATAATCCTGTCGAATTAGGAAAAGTGTCTGCTGCTGCTGCTGTAGAGGGAATACTTAATGCAATTAAAGAAAAAGGACAGGCTAATGTTATCCTTGCTACTGGTGCAAGTCAGTTTGAAACGTTAAAGAACCTAGTTGAAAATACAACTATTGATTGGTCAAAGGTGGTGATGTTTCATCTTGATGAATATATCGGCCTTCCTGAAACAGCACCTGCAAGTTTCAGAAAATACCTCAAAGAACGTTTTTTAAATTTGGTAAGTCCGCTTAAAGCCAGTTATCTGGTTAATGGTGAAACAGATCCTGAAGGAGAATGTAAGCGTTTAAATCAGATCATTACCGATCACCCAATTGATGTGGCATTAGTTGGAATTGGCGAAAACGGGCATTTGGCTTTCAATGATCCTCCTGCAGATTTTGATACCCTCTCACCTTATATCGTTGTAGATCTGGATGAAAAGTGTCGTTTGCAACAGTTTAATGAAGGATGGTTTCCCTCATTATCTGAAGTTCCAAAAAAGGCAATAAGCATGTCAATCAAACAGATATGCAAATCAAAAATGATTATTTGTTCCGTACCGGATAGTAGGAAAGCAGAGGCTGTTAAAAATACATTGGAGAATAAGGTAAGTAATAATGATCCGGCGAGTATTTTACAGACACACGCTCATTGTTTATTCTTTCTAGATAAATATTCTGCATCCTTGCTTTCAAAAAATTAGACTCACTAGTATAAAATGTCATCATGAAACGTAGAGAACTGATTAAATATTTATCTGTAGCACCCTTGGCAGGAGGTCTAACTGCTGCTCCATTAAATAATGCTCATGCTGCAAGCTCTATTGTTAAGAGAGACCTGATTAAGGAATTAGGTTTAAGGACATTTATTAATGCCTATGGTGTTTATACTACCCATACTGCTTCATTGATGGCTGATGAGGTGCTTGAAGCAATAAATGGGGCTTCAAGAAAATATGTATTATACAATGACCTGCAAGACAAAGTCGGCGAAAAGATTGCAGCCATGTGTCATGCTGAAGCCGCTATGGTTACTTCTGGTTGCTGGTCGGCCTTGGTGTTGGGGACGGCTGGGATCCTCACCGGTATGGACAAGATCAAAGTGGCCAAGTTGCCGGATGTTAGTGATTTTGAACGCAATGAAGTGATCTTACAGAAAACACATAGCGGTTCTTATGACCATGCCTTAAGCAATACCGGAATAAAGCGAATTTTTGTTGAAACTGCAGAAGAATTCGAGAAGGCTATCAATTCTAAAACTGCTATGACCTGGTTTTATAATGAAGCAGCTCCATGGGGCAAAATAGGACATAAAGAGTGGCTTTCTATCTCAAAAAAACATAAAATACCTGCAATGGTTGATATTGCTGCCGATGTTCCCCCTGTTGAGAATCTTTGGAAATTCAATGATATGGGCTATGACGTGGTTTGTGTTTCAGGAGGAAAAGCTATCCGAGGTCCGCAGAGTGCCGGAATTTTGATGGGAAGAAAGGACATTATTGCAGCCGCCCGTCTGAGTGCTCCTCCGGGAGGAAACAACATCGGTCGCGGAATGAAGGTTAATAAGGAAGAGGTTTTTGGTATGTATGCCGCATTAGATCGCTTCGTCAATCTTGATCAGGGTAAAGAATGGCAAATGTGGGAAGATCGTGCTAATGTAATTTTAAACGCAGTAAAAAAAGTGAAAGGTGTTCAAGCAGAGATCTTTGTCCCGCCAATTGCCAATGTAACTCCTACCTTGAGAATATCTTGGGACCAATCGCTAATAAAGCTAAGCACTAAAGAGATGACTCTCCATCTTAGAAATGGTGAACCCTCTATTGAAGCTCCAAAAAGCATTAATGATGCCATGATACTGTCTGTTTGGATGATGCAGACTGGCGAGGAAAAGATTGTGGCCAAAAGATTTACTGAAGAATTAATTAAAGCATCAGTTTAAGACCTAGCGTATTTATATGAGCCTCAAAAAATTATTTTTCTTTTCAGTTTTGATATCTTTCTCTGTTACTGTTCAGGCACAATTGCCTTATCGCTTGTTGATTAAGGGTGGGCACGTAATCGATGCAAAAAACACTATTGATGAAGTGATGGATATTGCAATTCAGAATAATAAGATTGTTCGTGTTGCAAAGAATATTGATACGTTAATGGCTCAACAGGTTATTCATGCAGAGGGCATGTACGTTACACCCGGGCT
>CAIJME010000468.1 GCA_903821625.1 uncultured Sphingobacteriales bacterium
CATAAGGATTGAATTTGATACCTTTGTACCAAACTTAGTTGTGTGTAATTTTTCGTCATAGTAAACCAAAGGTTGCACTACTTTGTCAAATGGCAAAATGACCTCAAAATCATTTTGTCATTTGTTTCGAAAAATTGCACTAATCAGTTGAACTCAGCAATCTAATCTTTTTCAGTTCTTCAAATTTTTCAGTAAGTGCACCGGCTTGAGCTAAAAATGCCCCATCACTTAATATGTCTCGTTTTTTTAGAATTAACTCACTGATTTTAATACCACCAAGAATATAATTAAGATCTAAACTTTTATGCTGCTCTGCTATAAATTCAAAATGAATAGTTTTAATCAGGTCTTCATTATTGTAACGAATGTAAACTGGTATCACATGATCATTTTGTAGCTTCAATTTTGAATCATGATTAAATTTCTTGTATTCATAACGATAATCATAACGCAGTGCAGCCACATCAGAAAGAACTGCAGAACCTGTAGGGTGGCCACCAGCGCCCTTTCCATAAAATAATTGCTGATCAGCAAATGCTGCTTTTACAGATACTGCATTGTACTCATTTTCAACATTATAAAGGAAATCAGTTTGAGGAACAAGTTTAGGAATAACATACATGGCTAGCTCCTTATCGTCTAACTTTTTAGCGGTGGGAACGAGCTTTATTTTCAGCTGATGTTCTTGTGCAAACTTTAGATCTGCATTTGAAAAATTCTGAATACCAATATTTAAAACGTCATCCGGACTTACAAATAAACCATACGCATGAGCTGCAGCAATAATCAGTTTATACTTGGGATCATATCCTCCCACATCTAGAATTGGATCTTTTTCTGCAAATCCCAAATCCTGAGCTTGCTTCAAGGCCTCTGCATATTCCAAACCTTCATTGGCGATCTTGGAAAGAATAAAATTTGATGAACCGTTAAAAATCCCACTGATTGAATGTAATAATTCATTATCATAATATTCCTCTAGATTTCTGATAATTGGAATACTACCACATACCGATCCTTCATACAATAAGGAAGTACCGTGTTTTTGCTGTAGTTCAACTAATTCATCTAAATGCTCAGCGATCATTTTTTTATTCGCTGAAACTACATTTTTGCCACACTTTAAAGCCTTAGTAACAATTTCATAGGCTGCATCAGCATCATTGATGAGTTCTATAATTGTATTAATCTCTGGGTCATTTAATATGATATTGGCATCGGTTGTAAATAATGTTTCAGGTAGGCTACGTACTTTATCTGGATTTTTTATGGCAATTTTTCTGATCTCTATGTTTAGATCTTTGGTACTGATAATATCATGTAAACCTTGTCCCACAACTCCAAAGCCAAATAATCCTATGGTTAATCTCTTGCTCATTTTATGCTATTTTGTGTAAACTGATTACTGAATTTTCAAAATCTACGTTTTTGATAAAATATCCAATTTCTTGTGTTAAGATCTCTGTTTCAATTAAAAAGCCGTCATGACCGTAAAAAGAATGGAGTTCAGTAAAACGTGCATGAGGTATACTCTTAGCTAGAAACTGCTGCTCTTCGATTGGAAAAAGAACATCATTCACTATTCCAATTACTAATGTTTTGGCTTGTATTTGTTTTAAAGCGTCTTCAACTGATTGTCTTTTTCTACCAACATGATGGCTGTCCATTGCCTTGGTCAGATACCAATAACTATAAGCATTGAAGCGATTCACCAGTTTCTCGCCTTGGTAATTCTGGTAAGAAGCAGCCTTAAAGTCATTTATTTTATCGCTATTGACCTCCAACTGAGTAGCAGCATAAGTACCATAACTTCTGTAGGATAACAGCGCAATACTTCTAGCAACCTTTAAACCCTTGCTTCCTCCAGACGGCGTCTGAGCATAAAATGTACGATCGGAAGTGATTGCTAGACGCTGACTTTCATTAAATGCAATTCCCCAAGCTGAATGCTGAGCATTTGTGGCTATAAGAACCATTTTTTTAATTCTTTTAGGTTCCAAAATAGCCCATTCCATAGCTTGTTGGCCTCCTAATGATCCGCCGATCACCAATCCAATTTCAGTTAATCCTAAGTGATCTGCCAGTAATTGATGTGATTTTGCCAGATCACGAACCGTAAAATCAGGAAAGGAAAGAAAATAGGGTAGGCCTGTAGCTTTATTTACGCTTAAAGGATTGGTAGTTCCATAATTAGAACCCAAAATATTCGCACAAACAATATAATGCTCTTTTGGGTTAAACAAGCAATTATCCCCAAATAGGCCTTTCCACCAGTCAAATACATCCGAATTTGCTGTAAGGGCGTGACAAACCCATACCACATTATCTTTTTTAGAGTTTAAAGTACCATACGTGTGATACGTTATCTCCAGATCCGTGATTTTTTTACCATTCTCCAGATCAAAAGGCTTTTTATGCTTATAAATAGTTACAGTATTCATGGTATATATAAACCCTCCCAGAATAGCTATTCCGGGAGGATAAATGATAAATTAATTATTTTACAGAAGCAAATGCTTGTTCAAGATCTGCTTTGATATCATCAATATGTTCTATACCAACTGAAACTCTTAAGGATGACGGATTAACACCTGCTGCAATTTGCTCTGCATCACTTAATTGCTGGTGAGTAGTGGCACTAGGCTGAATAATTAATGTTTTGGTATCGCCTACGTTTGCAAGATGACTGATTAGTTTTAAATTGTCTACAAACTTAATTGCTGCATCTTTTCCGCCTTTGATTTCAAACGATAGCACAGCTCCAAAGCCATTTTTTAAATATTTCTTGGCCAAAGCATGATTAGGGCTACTGCTTAATCCAGGGTACACAACTTTATCAACTTGAGGATGACTTTCAAGCCATTTTGCCAATTCCAAAGCATTATCCACATGACGCTGAACACGAAGCGACAAAGTTTCTATTCCCTGTAATAAAAGGAATGAATTAAATGGAGACTGAGAAGGTCCAAAATCACGTAATCCTTCAACACGTGCGCGAATGATGAACTGAATATTTCCAAAAGGACCTCCAATTCCAAATACACTATTGAAAACCAATCCATGATAACCTTCAGATGGTTCTGTAAATTGACTAAACTTACCATTTCCCCAATTATAATTTCCGCCATCAACAATAACACCACCAATACTAGTTCCATGACCACCAATCCATTTTGTGGCCGATTGAACAACAACGTTGGCGCCATGTTCTAAAGGACGGAACAGATAACCTGCTGCACCAAAGGTATTGTCAACAATCAGAGGCAAGTCATGCTTTTTGGCAACTTCTGAGATTTTCTCGAAATCAGGGATACTAAAGCTTGGGTTACCAATTGTTTCAACATATATAGCTTTAGTTTTTTCATTGATCAATGATTCAATACTTTGAGAATCATCACCTTTGGCAAAACGAGCCTCAATACCAAGTCGCTTGAATGCTACTTTGAACTGATTGTATGAACCTCCATATAAATAAGAGGAAGTCACAAAATTATCGCCAGCCTGCAAAATATTATTTAAGGCAATAAATTGAGCAGCCTGTCCTGATGAAACTGCCAAAGCAGCTACACCGCCTTCAAGAGCAGCAATACGTTTCTCGAACACATCTGTAGTAGGGTTCATTAAACGTGTATAAATATTGCCGAACTCTTTTAGAGCAAAAAGATTAGCTCCATGCTCTGAACTTTTAAATACGTAAGAGGTGGTTTGATAAATAGGAACTGCTCTAGACCCTGTTGTAGGATCTACTTCTTGTCCTGCATGTAATTGTAGTGTTTCAAATTTTAAGTTTTGTGTTGACATGATAGTATGTTTTTAGATATTTTAAATAATTAATTATAAAAAGAATCGCATAGAAGATTTACTCATTAGGGGTATTGTTTAAAATGAATTCAAGAATTTTCTTAAATAAACAATTAACAACAATACCAACAAGGCATGCACATACAACAATTAAATGTTGATGATGACCAAATAGGATTTTGGAATTTGATTTTTATTTCCGCTTTTGGAAATACAGAAACTGTAGATTTTTCTTTTTTCATTTCAATATGTATTTATAGTTTCCCTTTCGGGACAGGAATTGGCACCTTCCCCGAAACCGATCGGGGGGTTGTCAGTGGGTCATAGAGCCTGATCTCTCGCCACTTCTGTATAAATCAATAAAGCAATTTTATTGAAGACAGATTGGTATTGCTACCAAATATTATTTCAAATATATAGGTATGTTGGTATTGAAACCAAATTTAATTTTTATTGATGATGTAAATATCTGATTTACAAGGTATTAAATTTTATTTATTTTAATAATGC
>CAIJME010000469.1 GCA_903821625.1 uncultured Sphingobacteriales bacterium
AAGTAAAGATTTTCAAAATTATCTGGAAGGGTATAGTTAATTGAAGAGTTAATGGTATCAATCCCCGCATTTTGATCTTCGACTGTTAAATCACCAATATTCTCGACATAGTAAACGTCATTACCGAGTCCGCCAATTAAAAAATCTGGCCCTAGTCCACCATAAATTTGACCATCATTATTTGTGCCAACTACTAAATCAGAGGCTGAAGAGCCAATGTATGTGCTAGATAAACCTACAGCATTATTCAACTTACCTAACCATGAAACTGAGTAAGTTGAATTGTCATCATAAGTATAAATTGTATGTAGCGGGGTATTATTTGCAGAAAACTTCGTTTGGGTAAATTTGATTAAGGAGATATTCTGAGTATCAAATTGAATAGATGCCTTACTTCCATTGTCGTACTTGAAAACTTCTGATGTAAGGGTATTGTTGACGCCTGAATAAGAGCGGGTAATTGTTTTGTAACTATACTGATTCTTAATGTCATCTATCCAAGCTAATTTTGAGTTGTCATCAAAAGTAGTGGCAATTTTACTAACCCAGCATCCCCTCTCAGAGAAAGTCTGTTTCTCTTTCCATTCGTACTCATTGGATTGATCATAGTCAACGAATAGTACATCTCTATTATCAAATACAGTGAACTTGCTATCAATATTATTTTTTTGATCATATTGCGTTTGTTTAATTCTCCATTCATATATACCTGGTTCATACAAATATTTTGAATAAAGTGTGTAATCGTAACCCTTGGGAAGATCATAATTAGTTTTTACAGATCTATCACCATCACCAATAAAACTAAAAGGTTCACCACCTTCTCTTACTGTTGCTGTTCCTAAAATAAGGCTGGTAATTTCGCCAGTGATTCCTTTGTATCCTTTGTTGACCAAATCTGGATGATCAAAGAAGGGATTTGTTCTTACAGAATATGCAGTATTGAGGTTTATTAAGTTCGGATCGGCAATTACACCAGACCAGCCAGGCAAACCTTCGACATGGATTACATTAACACTTGGCCAATTTGCTCTGGCGTCCTCAAGGCTAAGAGGGACACCTTTTTTATCCTCGAAATACATTCCAAATGTAGGGTCGAAAAAAATCCATTTACCATTTATCTGTGCCTCTAGAGCAGTATGGCCTCCTTGTACGGGAACGTCCCAAAAGCATACTTGGCGAGTTTTGATTCCCACGTCATTTAGTATTTTTTCAAGCAGTAGTTGCATGAATCCACATGCACCATGCATGACAGACTCTAGGTCTGTTAGGTTTTTGACGTCTGGTATTTTTTGGAGGGTTGGGTCGCTGTAGGCCTGTCTAGAAGTGTAAATCCATGCAGTTAATGTTTTGGTTAAATTTAATGGATCTGCTGTATGTGTGCTCGCATAGCTTGAAACAGTTTGATAGGTAATCTTTGCGCTAGTCATGTCAGTGGGTAATAAGGCCTAATGGGTTATATTTTTTCTGCGGAGGACTGATATACTGGATTAAATGGGGGGTGATTACCCTAATTTTACCTCATTTATTTTGGTTTAGTTGGATGTAGCCCTGCGGTGCAAAAATCTCAAGAGTGTTTAATAAATTAAGATCAGTTGGCTAAAGTAGCCTTTTAATAAAGCATTCAGGCTGTTATTTTTTGGCCTTACCTAGGCAGATTCATCTACTACTAATGCCATACATTATTTTTGTGATGTGAATATCACGTATCTTTAAGATGCTAATACTGAGTGTGTATTTGAGTTATCGGTAAAATTAGCTTGCCATGATTCAAATACCAATTCAGTTGTTGTTGGTGTGCAGATAGCTTCATCACTTTGGCTACCTATATCCTCGTACTACAAAGATTTTTCA
>CAIJME010000470.1 GCA_903821625.1 uncultured Sphingobacteriales bacterium
TGACATATTCGATCATTTTTTAAATAAAAATAATATAAATTAATTAAAATATAGCTTGATTACTTTGACCAATTCTTCTGAAATATGACCATTGGTTGCAATAATTTCTCTTCTTGTAATGCATTGATCACCGCCCTTGAAATCGAAAATATGTCCACCAGCTTCACGAACCAGAACTATACCGGCAGCAACATCATAAGCGTTCAAATTATATTCAAAATAGCCATCAAATCTTCCACTTGCTACATAAGCAAGATCAATTGCAGCAGATCCAATTCTGCGAATTCCATGGCACTTTTGCATAAGAACTCTTAACACATTAAGATAAGGTTCCATATTTGCAAAGTCATGAAAAGGGAAACCAGTGGCCAATAATGTATTTTCAATTGTTGGTGCTTTAGATACAGAGATACGCTTATTATTCAAGTAAGCACCACCATTTTTCCATGCCGAAAAGCATTCATCTCTATTAATCTCATAAACCACTCCTAGCACAAGCTCCTTATTACATTCAAGAGCAATACTAATAGAGAACGTTGGTATGCCATGGATAAAATTGGTTGTTCCATCCAAAGGATCAATTATCCAGTTGTATTTTTCACCCTTTACTGTACTGGTTTCTTCTTCCGTAATAAATCCTGCTTCTGGCAATAAAGTAGAAAGTGCTTTAACTAGTCTTTGTTCAGCTGTTTTATCGACATAAGAAACCATATCGTGCAATCCCTTATATTCAACACATTCACGATCAAAAACTAATGCTTGGTTACGAATAAATTCACCGACTTCTACTGTTAAAGAAATTACTTCGGTGGTAAGTTTAGAAAGGTTCATAACTCAGGAAACAGCGTATTTATTTCCATTTTTTAGAGACCAAAATATACCCGTTATCCCTAAAATAATCAGAATTGTAGCAATAAGTTCAGCTTGAGTAAAACTTAAACCAAGCGCATGATATTTTGAATTAACACGAATGGATTCAATCAGAAAGCGTTCTATTCCATTAAAAATTAGATAGCTAGACCACATTAATCCCGGTACTTTTATTTTATCTCTGAAGGTCCAAAGCAATGTAAAAATGGCCAGTCCCATTAAAACTTCATAAAATGGAGTTGGAAATACTGGCAATGGTAATTCATTACAAAAATTACCAATACATCCTGGTATTGGAATACCTTCTCCTACTACATTATGAGGATATTTAAAAGACCAAGCCCAATCCGGAGCCCAGCTTAACCAAGAAGGTTTTATTGCGACATTAACAATCCCCCAATCACCATCACCTGAAAGCTGACAGCCAATACGACCAACGGCATAAGCCAGCATCATTCCAGGACCCGCAATATCCAACATGTGAATCCATTTGATTCCATATTTATTTGATTGATAAAGAACCGCAGCACCTCCCATTATTAAGCCGCCGTAAAAAGTTAAGCCGCTAAATGATACTAAACCACCAATTGGATCTTTCACAAAATCATCCCAATATTCGAAATTGTGAAATAATTTAGCGCCCAAAAAACCCCAGATTGCTGCCCACATCAATAATGTGCCCATGATCTGGTAAGGATGCACCGTTTCTTTAATAATTTTAGGTTGACTTAGCCTTTCTTTTTTATTTTCGGCAAAGGCCCAGTAAATAAATAAAGCTCCAAGTATCAATCCTCCCAAAAAACTACCTTTGGTTGAGAGAATAAATACTTGCGGGTTGGCTACAAAGGCGGTATAGTTAAGCAGTCCGTCGAGAAGTTTATAACCCACAAAAAATCCGAATATTCCATTTAAAGCAAGATCCTGCATAGAAACAGGCTCACCAATTTTAACGTCTCTGGTAAAGGGATGAACAAGTCCTAATTTCTCTTTCCTTTTAAACTCTTGTGAAAGTGCCCAATAACCTGCTGCAAATGCAATAGCTACAAAAAAACCAAATGTTTGTATAGGCAAAGGAATATGTAGACCTGTTAAATATTCAATCAGGTGTGTAATAGTTGGAAACATATACTTAGTTTAATCTGAAAGGATTTATTGTGCTAATCTATAAAATAGAAGGGAATAATATGATAAAGACTGAAAGGTTTTAATGCACAAAGTTTTCTACAAGTTCCGAGAATTCCATATCACCATCTGAGGCAATATTTTCGAACTTCACCTGTTTGATGTCATTGATAAGTAAGGGGTCGTAAGGGGCTCTAACTTTCACATAATTTCGGCTAAAGCCATGCATGAATCCATTCTTATGATCCGCTTCGAAAAGTACCTGACTTGACTTTCCAACCTGAGTCTGGTAAAATGCTCGACGTTTTTTCTCAGACAAGATATGAAGCATTTTACTCCGCTCTGCTCGCACAGAACCTGGTACTACCCCTTTCATTTCTGCAGCAGCTGTATTTTCGCGCTCCGAATAGGTAAAAACATGCAGGTATGAAACATCCAATTCATTCAAAAAATTATACGTATCCAAAAAATCTTTTTGTGTTTCGCCCGGAAAACCTACAATTACGTCAACACCAATGCAACAATCAGGCATCAGATTTTTAATGTTTGCAACTCTTTGAGCATAAACTTCTCTTTTGTAACGTCTGCGCATAAGTGCAAGAACTTTGTCACACCCTGATTGTAAAGGAATATGAAAATGAGGCACAAACTTATTGGATTGAGATACAAATTCAATAATCTCATCTGAAAGCAGGTTTGGTTCAATTGAAGATATCCGGATTCGATCAATTCCGTCTACTTGGTCAAGAGCTTGAAGCAGATCAAAGAATTTATTTTCACGAATGCCATTTATAATTCCAAAATCACCGAGATTTACCCCTGTAAGTACAATTTCCTTTACGCCAGATGCAGCAATTTCATTTGCCTGCTCAATAACATGTGGTATAGTATCGCTTCTGCTGGCTCCTCTTGCTAATGGAATAGTGCAAAATGAACAGGTATAATCACATCCATCCTGAACTTTTAAAAAGGTTCTAGTCCTTTCACCAAAAGAATAGGAAGAGATAAAATCCTTTGCTTCTGAAATGTCCTGATTAAAGATGAGCGTTTTTTCCTGTTTAGTTAGGTCAGTAATATAATCGATGATCATGAATTTTTCTGCAGCTCCTAGAACAATATCAACACCTGGAATTTCAGCGATCTCTTTGGGCTTCAGCTGAGCATAGCAACCAACCACAGCGATATAGGCATTTGGAGAATGCTTCAATGCTTCTTTTACTACTTTTCGGCATTTTTTATCTGCATGATCTGTAACAGAGCAAGTATTAATTAGATATACATCTGCCTGATCTGTAAAGGCTACAGTTTCAAAGCCAGCATCATTGAACTGCCGTCCGATTGCTGAGCTTTCAGAAAAGTTGAGCTTACAGCCCAATGTATAA
>CAIJME010000471.1 GCA_903821625.1 uncultured Sphingobacteriales bacterium
TATTAGATATCAAATACGGAAAAATTGGCGCTGAAAAACGTGACAAGTTTGAAGAGAAAGCACAATATTTTGTAATTAGTGAAATGTTGAAAGAAGCTCGTAAAGAAGCAAATATGACACAGGAGCAATTAGCAGAAAAGGTAGGCACAAAGAAAAGTTATATCTCAAGGCTTGAAAATGGAAAATGTGATATTCAACTTTCAACACTTTACAGAATATTTGAGTTTGGACTTGGGAAAAAAATCAACCTATTAATTGGATAATCAAGTCAACCGATCAACATCACCTATCGAAATTGAATTTTTATTTTATTATCTCAAGATTGAAGCATTCTGGAACCTTTAAACCACCTTCCCGTAGTTAAGAAATATGGTTTGGTCCAAAGCTTTTATTGTAATAAGCTAAAACCCTCTTCTTAACATCTCTGCAAATTCATTAGGTAAGGGGCTGTCTTCAATAGCCTTTGCCGCTTTTTCCACATCGTATTCAAATCGAATAAATTCAACACCTATGGCATCCTTATCCAGTTTACTGGATTCAGAATTTATGGTTAAAATCACATAGCAACCCCTCGGATCAGCATCTTTTGGTTTGCCTACCGAGCCAATATTTATAGCATGACGATAAGTCTGACTTTCTGATTCCATACTAGGCAATACCCTGTGATATGGTTTATGTGTATGCCCAAAACAGAGGATATCCGCATCGGCATTTTCTAGAATTCTCAACAAACTTTGTTCTTCCCGGTCTTCAAATAAATACTCATTGATTTTCCGTGGGCTACCATGAACCAGCAAGAGGTTCATCTGCTCATGGTTCAATTTAAACTCAACTCGCAAGTGTGATGGTAAAGTACGGAGGTAGTTACGCTCCTTTGGCTTTACCAAATTATTGGTAAAGGAAATCGAAATCTTACCCATGTCCTTTTCAGGATCGGTTTTATAAGCACAGCCGCATTCATCACTCATTAAACCAATGCCCTCATCGTAATTTCCTGCAATGGTAGGAATACCTCTTTTTCTAATCTCATTGACTACCTCATTAGGCCAGACATTATATCCTACAAGATCACCAAGGCAATAAATAGCATCCACATCTTGTGCATCGATACTATTAAAACAGGCCTCAAGAGCTGGCAAATTTGCATGTATATCCGAAAATAGTGCAATTCTCATATTATGAAGTTTTATATAATCTATCTCTCAACCAAAAAGCAACATTCACCAAGATGATGAGTGCCGGAACCTCTACTAATGGTCCAATAACACCGGCAAAAGCCTGACCACTATGGATACCATAAACTCCAATGGCTACGGCAATAGCTAATTCAAAATTATTACCAGAAGCGGTAAATGCAATAGACGTATTCGTACTGTAATCGGCTCCCATCTTTTTTCCAATCAAAAAACTGATAAAGAACATGAGAGTAAAATAAATAACTAATGGAATGGCTATGCGAACAACATCCATTGGAATCTCGACGATCAATTGCCCTTTCAAACTAAACATCAGCACAATCGTAAATAACAGAGCCACCAATGTAATAGGCGATACCCGAGGAATAAATTTTTTAGTAAACCATTCTTCTCCCTTGATCTTGATCAAAAAATAACGAGTTAAAAAACCAGCCAAAAATGGGATACCCAAGTAAATGGCTACACTGAAGGCAATTTCACCTATGGTAATCGGAACGATAGAACCCGACAATCCGAATAATGGAGGCAGTACAGTAATGAAAATATAGGCATAAACACTGTAAAGTAAAACCTGAAATATGCTATTCAATGCCACCAGGCCGGCCGCATATTCCCTATTGCCTTCTGCCAGCTCATTCCATACAATAACCATGGCAATGCATCGAGCCAAACCGATCAGGATCAGACCGACCATGTATTCAGGGTAATCATGTAAAAAAGTTATAGCTAGTAAAAACATAAGAACCGGACCAATAATCCAGTTTAAAATCAACGAAACTGTCAATACTTTGGTGTTTTTAAATACTTCAGCTAATCGATCATACCGCACTTTTGTAAAAGGAGGATACATCATCAAGATCAAGCCAATTGCTAAGGGGATATTGGTTGTACCCTTTGAGAGTGAATTGATATAGGTTGAAGCGTCTGGATAAAAATTTCCAATGCCAACACCTAGCACCATCGCCAGAAAGATCCATAATGTCAAATAGCGGTCTAAAAAACCTAATTTTTTTCGTTGCTGAGTTGGCAAACAATTCGTAGCTGACATTTTGAAATGAATTATATCGCAATATTACGATATTTAATTATACCTGTACCTATTTTTTTCAAATCTTAAGTAAAAATCAAGCATTCGTTCTAGTTTAAGCACTATTCTTGCAATCAAAAATGACGATACCGCATAAAAATCAATTTATACTTCTTATCTTTCATTCGTATGAAAAAATCTTTAAACCGTCTATTTTTTGCCTTTGCGCTACTGCCTTTATTTAGTTTGGCACAAATTAAACCGGCTCCCGATAGGAAAGAGGGCGAGGGTCCTTTTAATAAATTGATTATCCGCGGTGTTACCGTGATTGATGGCACCGGTGCACCAGCAATCGGCCCGGTAGATATTGTCGTAGAAAAAAATAAAATTACTGAAATTAAGATCGTGGGATATCCGGGTTTACCGATCAAAGAAGAACGTAGGCCAAAGGCCGGGCCAGGTGATAAGGTTATGAACCTGGAAGGACATTATTTGATGCCTGGATTAATCGATATGCATGGTCATATTGGTGGAACCGGACAAGGAACTCCAGCAGAATATGTATTTAAGCTATGGATGGCCCATGGGATAACCACAGTTAGAGATCCATCGGCTGGAAACGGTTTAAAGTGGGTGCTCGATCAAAAGAAAAAATCAACAGCAAATTTGATCACTGCTCCGCGACTTCTTGCTTATACCAGTTTTGGTCAGGGCGCAACAAAACCTATTACAAACGCTACTGAAGCTAAAGCCTGGGTCAATGAAAATGCTGCAAAGGGAGCCGATGGAATTAAGTTTTTTGGCGCTAAACCTGAAGTCATGAAAGCAGCCTTAGAAGAAAATAAACGAATTGGCTTACGCTCAGGCATGCATCATGCTCAAATGGATGTGGCACGCTGGAATGTTTTACAATCTGCCAGAGCTGGTTTAACTACCATGGAACATTGGTATGGATTACCCGAAGCTTTACTGGTAGATCGCACCATACAGGATTACCGTCTGGATTATAATTACCAAAATGAACAGCATCGCTTTGCCGAAGCCGGTAAATTATGGAAACAGGCCGCTCCCCCATTTTCAGATCATTGGAATAAGGTTATGCAAGAATTATTGGATCTAGATTTCACCCTCGACCCAACCTTTAATATTTATGAAGCCAACCGAGATTTAATGCGGGCAAGAAGAGCCGAATGGCATGACGAATATACCTTGCCTTCGCTTTGGCGATTCTACAAGCCAAGCAGAGAGTCGCATGGATCTTATTGGTTTGACTGGACCACCGAAGAAGAACTTCAGTGGAAAGAAAATTACCGCCTTTGGATGACTTTTGTCAATGAATATAAAAACAGGGGTGGCCGGGTTACGGCCGGCTCTGATTCAGGATTTATTTACCAGCTGTATGGATTTGCCTTTATCCGAGAATTGGAATTACTCAGAGAGGCAGGATTCCATCCACTTGAAGTGATCCGTTCGGCAACCATGTTTGCTGCACAAGCCCTGGGTATGGAAAAAGAGATTGGTACCGTAGAGGTTGGGAAACTGGCTGACTTTGTTATCCTGAAAGAAAACCCATTGCAAAATCTCAAGGTATTGTATGGAACTGGGGCCATCCGTATAGACGAAAATAATGAACCCATTCGTGTAGGTGGAGTAAAATATACCGTGAAAGATGGAATTGTATATGATGCCAAAAAATTGCTTGAAGACACTCGCAAAATTGTTCAGGAGGCCAAAGCAAAGGAAAATATCAAAAATTTGAAACAACCGGGCTTGGATTGGTAAGGGCAGGGTTATAAGTTATAAGTTGTAGGTTATAAGTTATAAGTTATAAGTAATAAGTTATAGGTTATAAGTAGAAAGCTAAAAGGGGAAAGCTAAAAGCTAAAAGGGGAAAGCTGAAAGGTCAAAGCTAAAAGCCCAAAGGTCAAAGCTGAAAGTAATAAGTAGTAAGTCAAGGTTTTTATTAAAAAGCGAAATTTTTTTAGGATAGATATATTCCATCTAACCACCTAACTACTATCTACTAACTACTATCTACTAACTACTAACTACTAACCAACTAACCAACTAACCAACAAATAAAAGAGGTGGTTTAA
>CAIJME010000472.1 GCA_903821625.1 uncultured Sphingobacteriales bacterium
ATTATATCGTACCCATTGCTGAATTTAAATCTCAAATGAAAATGCTTGCAGATAGTGGTTATAATACCATTTTACCTGATCAATTATATAACTATCTGGCCTATGGAAGTAAATTGCCTAAAAAGCCGATCATGCTTACTTTTGATGATACCAAACTTGACCAATATACTGTAGCTATCCCTGAAATGAAAAAATATGGTTTTAAGGCTGTCTTTTATATCATGACCGTTTCACTAGGGAAGCCAAATTACATGAGCAAAGCACAGGTTAAAGAATTATCTGAGGCAGGGCATGTTATTGGTTCTCATACGTATGACCATCAGAATGTTAAAAAATACCAGGGTGATGATTGGATTACACAGATTGAAAAACCAACCAAAACGCTAAAAGAGATTACGGGTAAAGATGTCAAATATTTTGCATACCCATTTGGCTTGTGGAACAAAGAGGCAATTCCTGAATTAAAGAAACGAGGATTTACCTCAGCATTTATTCTGGCAGAAAAGAGGGATGAAAACGATCCACTATTTACTATTCGAAGGATCATTGCAAGTGGCTATTGGAATACCAAAACACTTCATAATAGCATTGTAAAAAGTTTTTAAATCTTGGCTTCAAATAAATTATCCTGAGTTAAACCTTTATATTAGTTAACAAATAAAAATAATATGAAAAAAATAGTACTACTAACCCTTATCGCAGGTTTATTCACTACGTTTAATGCATCTGCTCAGCAAGATAAAAGCAAAAGAGCAAGTCCACCGGCAATAGTATCCCAAACTTTAGGATCTGGTGCCCAAATTTCGATTGACTATAGTCGACCTTCCATCAAAGGCAGATCTATGAATGAACTCGCTCCAGCCGGAAAAATTTGGAGAACAGGTGCCAATGAAGCAACAGTGTTTGAAACAAGTAAAGATGTAAGTATCGAAGGTCAAAAACTTTTGGCCGGAAAATATAGCATTTATTCTATTCCAGGTGAAAAAGAATGGACAATTATATTTAACAAAACCTGGAAGCAATGGGGAACTGTTTATAAAGAAAGTGAAGATGCTTTACGCATAGGTGTAAAATCTGGCAAATCGAAGCAATTTGCGGAGATGATGACCTTTGAAATTGCCAAGAATGGAAAGGTTTCACTAATGTGGGCAGAAACTCAAATTGATTTTAAAGTGCAATAAAAATTATAACTATATTGAAGGGCCTAAGTTTATAAACTTAGACCCTTTTTTATGTCCTTAATTTTCCTGCAACTACTATGAAAGTTATTCATTTGCTTTTTTTTCTTCTACTAACATTTTCCTTCTTTTCTTCATGTAAATCAGATTCCTCTAAGTCTGAAACTAACAATATTGATTACTTATACACTGATTTCAAACCTGACGAATTATATCCTGCAAGACAGGTAGAGCTACAAATTAAATCGGCTGGCTCAACTATGTATGGCTTTGCCTATACAGCGAATGGACAGGGGCCACACCCTACCATAGTACTTCTTCATGGTTTGCCGGGCAATGAACGAAATCTAGACCTTGCGCAAAATATGCGACGGGCAGGTTTTAATGTGATTTATTTCAATTACCGTGGTACCTGGGGCAGCAAAGGTGAGTTTAAATTCAGAAACACGATCGAAGATGCGGCTGCTGTAGTTAACTACCTGACTGACAGCCTAAACAGAGAAACCCTAAAAGTTGATACCGAAAAAATAGCTTTTGTTGGTCATAGCATGGGAGCAGGTATTGCCTTAATTGCAGGATTAAAAGATCCTAGAATTAAAGGAGTTTTTGCCATTTCAGTTTTTAATCCCTACACACTTTTGCAAGGCAAAAATGCAGAAGGAAATTTAATTGGCCTCAAGGAATATCTATTGACTCTTGGAATGCAAAACTGCGATCCCAATCAATTTCTAAATGACATTTTAGATGATATCGATCAATATAATATCGAGAAGATGATCGCAATTTCAAAGAAACCGATAATGGTAATAGATGAGCATATGAATAATTCCACCTTTACCAATTATAATAAAAGTAAAACCTTTCAATATAAAATCTGGAATACTGATCACGCCTTTTCAAACAGACGAATTGCATTGACTAAAGAGATTGTTAATTGGATGAACAAAAATGTTGTTCAGAAAAAACTGAAGGTAAAAGATTGAACTTCTTTATAAGAATTAAAAAATAGATTCTATTATAAATGGCTTACCATTGAAATCAAATTCATATCCAATTTTCTGTCTCATTAATTTCAACCCGATTGGTGAAATGGCAGAAATCGCGAAATAATTTATTCCATCTACCTGTATCTGACCCCTACTTATACTGATATAAAACTTACCAAGATTAGTTATTACCAAGCTTCCGGAATGAACTATTTCTGAAACCTGATGATTTTCGATCTGTTCAAGAGCAAGCCTCATTTTTTTTGCTTCTTCTAACTGTTTCCTGTTCCTGTCAATTTCCTGCTGCATCATTTCCCTACCGGTTTCGAACTTATCCCCTGCACTACTCTTGGTATCATCATTCGCCGAAGATCGGGCATCTTCAATAGCAAGTTGAGCCGTATTTATACATTCCTCTACATAGTTTAGGCACTGTTTAAATAATTCTTCTTTGATCCTATTCATTTGTACAAAGAAGCATATTATTTAAATAACTGCACAGTGTTGAACATGCTTTGTGAATAAAAAAAATGATTCCATCCCCAATCGTTGAGAGGATAATTCCAATTATAAATGAAATGTGAATGTTCTTAAAGCAGAGCGATGAAAAAAATTAAATGAAAATCATAATAAACTAGACCAATAAATAAAGTCAAAACATGGGTGATTAATACCATGAAAACGTAAATTAACGGACAAGAAGGCCGTTTAAATTTCATATACCACTGAAAATCCGTACCTTTGCACTTTATCAAACATTCATGATTACAGTATCAAATCTTTCTTTACGTTACGGCAAGCGAACTCTTTTTGAAGAAGTAAACTTGAAATTCACTCCAGGAAATTGCTATGGCATTATCGGAGCAAATGGAGCCGGCAAATCAACCTTTCTTAAAATACTATCTAAAGAGATTGACCCCTCAAGTGGCTCTGTTTCATTTACTCCTGGTGAAAGAATGGCGGTTTTAACTCAAAATCACTATGCTTTTGATGAATTTACTGTGATTGAAACGGTAATGATAGGACATAAAGAATTGTACAGCATCATGAAAGAAAAGGATGCGCTATATGCAAAAGACGATTTTTCAGAGAAGGATGGCGAACGCGCAGGTGAATTAGAAAATATTTTTGCAGAAATGGATGGATGGAATGCTGAAAATAACGCAGCAACCATGCTTAGTAATTTGGGAATTAAAGAAGAATTTCATTATAATTTACTTAAAGATCTGGATGGCAACCAAAAAGTGAGAGTTTTATTAGCTCAAGCTTTATTTGGTAAACCAGATATTCTATTGCTCGATGAGCCTACCAACGATTTAGATATTCAAACTATAGCCTGGCTTGAAGATTTCCTAGCATCCTATGAGGGTATCATTCTCGTAGTTTCGCACGATAGGCACTTTTTAGATACAGTGTGTACCCATGTGGTGGATATTGATTTCAGTAAAATGAATATCTATACCGGAAATTATACGTTCTGGTATGAATCCAGTCAGCTTGCGCTTAAACAACGCTCTGATCAGAATAAAAAGACAGAAGAAAGAGTCAAGGAACTACAGGAATTTATTCGTCGATTTAGTGCTAACGCATCTAAGTCTAAGCAGGCAACTAGTCGTAAAAAGGCATTAGATAAAATTAATATCGATGAGATTAAACCATCCAATCGTAAATATCCAGGAATCATCTTTAATCATCAGGGTAGAGAAGCAGGTGATCAAATTCTTCAAATAGAAAATTTAAAGAAAGAATTAAATGGTGAGGTATTATTTTCTGGCATTAATCTAATGGTTAATAAAGGAGATAAAATAGCCATCCTATCTGAAAATAGTTTGGCTACTTCTGCATTTTATGATATTTTGAGTGGCAGAGATTCTGACTATAAAGGTTCATTTAAATGGGGAGTGACCATAAATATTGCAGATATCCCTAATGACAATTCAAACTATTTTACAACCAAAGAAACTAACCTGATTGATTGGTTACGAGATTATTCGGAAGGAGATAAGGACGAGCAGTTTATTAGAGGCTTTTTAGGCCGGATGTTATTTTCTGGCGAAGAAGTTTTAAAGCAATCTTCTGTGCTTTCGGGTGGCGAAAAAATGAGATGTATGTTTTCACGAATGATGCTTCAGCAAGCTAATCTTTTGATGTTTGATGAACCCACTAACCACTTAGATTTGGAATCAATCACCGCTTTAAACAACGGAATGAAAGATTTTAAAGGGGTAATCTTATTCACATCGCGAGATCATGAATTGACTGAAACTGTTGCAAACCGCATTATTGAGTTAACTCCAAGTGGAATCATTGATAAACTGATGACCTACGATGAATACATTACAAGTGATGCTGTAAAACAACAACGCGATGAACTCTATTCTTTAGCTTAAATCAGATTTTAGAAACTCCTTAAAAAGCCGGTAAATTGTTTAATTCATCGGCTTTTTCGTTTCAAAAAATCACAGCCGTGCGCGCCTTTTTAAATCTGCGATAGGCATCGTCAACATCCTACCAACAGGCACTTTATCTTTATAAGTAATCAACTTTAGTTGTTTAGCATCGATAGGCGCAGTTAATGTACCCATATACTTAGGATAAAATCTATCCGGGAAAGAATTATCAAAACTGTAATAAATATCTAGTCCTTCTACTTCTAAACTAAGATCAATAGTGAGTTTATTATCGGATGTTTTACCCACCTTAAAAATTGGATCATAAACGGCTGGCGAATATTTTGTTTCTGAAAAATCAAGCCTTTTAAAGTGTTCTTCCACCCTTGAAAAGAATTCAGGCCAGTTCTTCTTATCTTTTGGCGACCAAACAGATTCTGCGATTGCAAATGCTCTGGGCCAAGTCATATATTCAGCCTGCCGAATAGTATATACCTGTTCGGTCCATAAATTAGCCTGCCCCCCTTTAATATACTGCGGATCTACTCCTTCTGGAACAGGTTCAAATTCGTATGACTTATTTAAACGAAGTGAGGCATATACCCTTGGCTCTGAAATAACATCCGACTGCATATAATCGAGGTAAGCATAGGTAGTAGGGCTCATGACAACTTCGTGTTTATTTAGGGCAGCTTCAATTCCATATTTCATTCCGCGCCAACTCATAACAGCGGTTGTAGGGCTCACCCCTCCTTCTAACACCTCATCCCAGGCCATCATTTTTTTCCCTTTAGATTCAACAATCTTTTCAACTCTTCTAGTAAAATAACCCTGAACTTCTTTAATATCTTTAATACCTTCACGAGCCATCAAGGCTTTGATCTGTTCGTTTTTTTGCCAGAAATTAATTGGAGCCTCATCGCCACCTAGATGAATGTACTCAAATGGAAAAAGTGTTGCCAATTGAGAAATTACACTATCCATAAAACTATAAGCGAGTTCATTTGCGGGGCAAAGTGTATTATCCAATAAAGCTTTAGGTGGTGCCCCTCCAGACCAATCCATGATTTTCTCACCCGATCTGACTTTATAATTGACGGCATCTGGAGTACAGGACAACTCAGGATATGAAGCAATTGCTGCAAGGCTATGCCCAGGAACATCAACTTCGGGCATTATTTCTATAAATCGATCTTTAGCATAACGCACCAATTCCTTGATATCTTCCTGAGTATAAAAACCACCATAGTTGCGTGGCTCATTTGCTAATGGAGGAATAAAGTCGCCAAATTCACCTTCTCTTTTTACATTCCATGCGCCAATTTCGGTTAATTTTGGATATCCTTTTATTTCAATACGCCAGCCTTCATCATCGGTAAGGTGTAAATGCAATACATTATACTTGTACTTTGACATGGCATCGATGTATTGTTTCACTTCATCTTTAGTAAAAAAATGTCTTGCCACATCAAACATTAAACCCCGCCAACCCAGTTTAGGAAAATCTTGAATTTCAACAATTGGAACTACCCAATTAATGTTTTTGATAAGCACCTTACTTTCAATTTGGCTTGGAAGTAGTTGAAGCAATGTTTGAACACCATAGAATAAGCCAGCAGGTTGATTGGCTTTTATTTTAATGCCTGTATGAGTAACCGAAAGCGTATAGCCCTCTTTTCCCAGTTGACTATCATCACTATCATTCAACAACAATTGTATTGTTGCCCCATTTGAACTAGTCGCAAAAGTTACATGATTCCCGGTTGGCAAGGATAATCTTTCACTAAGAATTGAAATTGTTTTAACAAGCTCTGGTGAATCGGGTGCATGAATCAAAACTTCTTTTGGAAAGGTAAAATGACCGGTTCCTTTCAAAATATGAACCGGTTGAGGAATAATAGAAATAGTGTTTGTAGGTACCTGACTAGTTGAATTAAATGAGATTAGAAAAAAGAGTAAAAAAAGAATTTGTTTGTTCATCAATACTAAATATTTGTTTACAGGATAAAATTAAGCAGCTAATATGTTTTAAAATATGAAAATTTAAACTCAGATCAGAACATGCAATTTATATAATTATACAAATATTTATGTGGTAAATGCACACAGAATGTGATTTTAGAGACCATTCAAAAGATGAAATACTAGTAAATAAAAAAGCAGCTCCCCTAGCGGAAGCTGCTTTGAAAATTAAATATTACTGACTTATCTGATGGTGACCGCTTTTACAAATTGTCCACTAGCATCAAAATGGATGGCGTATTTAGTGAGGTTGGCATCAATTAATACCAGATATCCCTTAATAGCGCTATTTGTTTTTAATTCAAAAGCTTTCTTGAAAACATAATTAGGATAGGTAGTACTCAGGTAAGTTGTTGAAACAGCAGGCAAAGCAGATGCTTCAATAGATCTTCCTTTTGCAGGCGAAGCTGGTAAATCAGTTCGTTTAATGAAACTATTCGCAGCGCTAAATGCAGTCGCAAAATAAGTTACATTTTTACTGATTACTACCATACTTTGATCTTTATTAACAAAAGCATGTACTAGTGTATCAGCTGAATAGGTAGTAGCCATATAAGTCTTAATCGATGCAGGAATAGCACTTACTGCAATAGTGTCGCGTTGCTTTCCATCTCTGTTATCAAAACAACCACCAGCATTCCAACCACCACGGCCTTTCATATTACGGCCTTCTCTTTGCTCCAGCACCTTTACAAAAGCTCCAGCTGCATCAAACTTCAAAGCCACAGGCTTAGCATTAAACTGAAAAACAACTACAAAACTCTCCACAGCAGAAGTTGTTTGATTTGCAATCTTAAATGCCTTTTGAAAAGTAAAGCCAGAGTAGTATGCACTAAGGTAAGTTGTTATACTGGCAGAAAGGGCTGATAATTCAATAGCCGTTTTCTTATTTCCCTTTTTGCAAGCTTCCATTGCATACAAACTGTCGGATGTATTCCCAAAACCCGAAATTGCGGATGTACTCGCAATAGTTATGGCTTCAAGTTTTGCAAATTCAAGCTCATTGTCTAATAAAATGTTTTCTTTTTTACAAGAGCCTAGGCTCAATAAGGCTACACTTAATACAAGTAAAGCACTTTTAATTGCTGGGTTTTTCTTCATGTTGTTTATTTTTTTCTATAAAATTATTTCGCCAAGATGAAGAGAAGATGATTTTTTATATTTTTTTTTGAAAACAACTATTTAATCCATTTAAGAGATATAATTATCTTTTAAAACAAAAAAGGGTATTGAAATTATCAATACCCTTTTAAAAAACTATGCTGTTTTAATGTGATTCATGACCATCAGCACCATGAGCATGGCCATGAGCAAGTTCATCATCAGTTGCCGGGCGAACTGAAATAATTTTTCCGATAAAATGCAGATCCTGACCAGCCATAGGATGATTTAAATCTACAATTACAGCAGATTCTGTAATTTCTTTTACTCTTGCACTAAACTGATGGCCTTGATCATCCTGTAAAGGCAAAATAGAACCGATCTCTGGAATTTCCATATCACCAAACATCTCCTTTGGAAGATCAGTAATTCTAGTTTCATCTTTCACTCCATAGGCATCCTCAGCCGTAAGATGAAAATCATAGGTATCACCAATGTTCAGGCCAGCCAAATTTTCTTCAAATTTTGGAAGCATCATTCCAACTCCAAATAAAAAAACTAATGGATTTTGTTCATCTGCTTTTTCTACAAATACTTCTTGATCATTTTCTTTCGTGTAAAGATCGTACGTTAGCGCTACAACGCTGTTTAATTGAATTGTCATTTTTAAAAAATTAAGTAATTGACAGGCTAGGATTCTTTTTCACTAGCTCCCGGCGTTGTACTTGGGTTATCGATTTGTTTAATTGCGTCAATTACCTCAATTACAGGTAATAAACATGTTTTGTTTTGGCACACATAGATTTTTGTTTCTGAGGCCCATTTATCTTTAAGCAAAGGTAATGTTCCTGAAGAACCTCCCAAAAGTATTTTGTTAGGAATATAATATTTTTCTAGTTCCATTCTTTTTTCTTCGGCCGCAGTTCCTGTTATAGCAATTTCATAGACTCCAAAAACATGGTATAATATTAAGGATGCCCAATTAGAATAACCAGATCCATAGCTTTTAATTTGAGGATGTACATTTCGCAACATCTGGCTGGAAATGTTTAAATATTCCTTTTGATCATATAAATGGCCCATTTTAAATAAATTATGAGCCATCATTGAATTAGAAGATGGTATAACATTGTCAATTATTTCCTGTTTTCTGGCAATCAACTGCTCCCCTGACCTTGCGGTATAAAAGAACATGCCACTTTTTTCATCATAAAATTCTGAAATCGCATTTTCGGTAAGTTGTTTTGCAATTTGAAGATACGATTCATCAAAACATGCTTCATAAAGTCCGATCAAACCATCAATAACAAAAGCATAATCATCAAGAAAGGCTACTGAATCATCATTTTGCTGCATATTTGCATTATAAACTCGTATCAGTTCATTCGAATTGATGAGCTTTTCAGAAATGAAATCGGCACTACCTTTTGCAATTTCAAGAAATTTAGCCTCTCCAAAAACCCGGTACGCATCTGAGTAAGCTTTCAACATCAACCCATTCCAGGATGCCAGAATTTTATTATCCAAACCAGGGCGAATACGCGAAGATCGAGCATGAAGGAGTTTAGACTTAGCCAGAGTAATCTTGCTTTCTAATTCAGTAACTGAAATGCCTAATTGCAATGCTAAGTCGACATTTTCAAATTTTCGGTTAAAAACATTCGTGCCCTCTTCGATCCAATTTCCTTCGTCGGTTACTTGGTAAAAAATACTGAACAGGGCTTCGTCATCTCCTAAAATTGTCTTTATTTCATCCTTCGTAAAGGAATAAAATTTACCTTCTACACCTTCACTATCGGCATCAATAGCAGAATAAAAACCGCCATCTGTAGCGGTCATTTCTCTTTCAATAAATTCTAAACATTCAAAAACAACATGCTTATAAATTGGGTCAGGCGTGTATTGAAATGCTTCTGAATAAAGTGATACGAGTTGAGCATTGTCGTACAACATTTTCTCAAAATGAGGAATATGCCATCTTCCATCAACTGAATACCGTGCAAAACCACCACCTATCTGATCATAAATTCCGCCAAATGCCATTTTTTGTAAAGTAACACGACTAGCGGTATGTGCCACATCATCATTCATTAAATGTGCATAGCGTAGCATAAATTGCCAGTTGTTGGGAAGCGGAAATTTTGGAATACGATTATATCCGCCTTCTACTAGGTCAAAAGAACGCTTCCATGTATCAAAAATAGCTTGAACATCTGCTTTAGAATATTCTACTTCTTCAGCAATTTTGACAAGAAGCTCAGTCTTATTGATTCCTTCAGTTAGCCTTACTGCATAAGCAACTGCTTCATCAGGTTTTTTTTGCCAGTAGTCGGCAAGATTTCTTAAGAGGCTTTTCCAATCTTCCTTTTTGAAATAGGTGCCACCGTAAATTGGACGCTGATCGGGTAAACAAAAACAATTTAATGGCCAGCCACCACTGCCAGTCATTAATTGAACGGCATCCATATAAATTTGATCAATATCGGGGCGAACCTCACGATCTATCTTAATACAAACAAAAAAACTGTTCATAATATCGGCCACGTCTTGGTCTTCAAAGCTTTCATGCTCCATAACATGACACCAATGACAAGCAGAATACCCGATACTCACTAAAATAAGCTTATTTTCATTTTTAGCTTTTGATAAAGCTTCTTCACCCCATGGAAACCAATCAACAGGGTTGTTTGCATGTTGCAGAAGATAGGGCGATGTCTGATTTTTTAGTCTATTTGACATTTAATTCTATTTAAATACAAAAATAATCATTTACCCTTGCCTATTGGGCACAATACTTCTTGAGTATTATTATTTAAGCCTTTGTTTATAGAATTATTTCCCTGATCAGACATAAAGTACTAAATTTCGCTATGAAAATTACCCACATAGATATATACAGATTTAGCATTCCAATGGTGCCTTTTGTAATTGCAACTGGAACAATGGATTGTGCTCAGAATGTATTCATTCGTGTTCATACCGATACTAATCTTTATGGCGTTGGAGAATGTTCTGCCTTTCCAATGATTGTTGGCGAAACTCAGGAAACTTGTCTGGCTATGGCCAAAGATTTTGCAAGAATTTGGAAAGGGAAAGATGCCCTTGATGTTTCTGCTCGCCTTCAAGATCTCCATAATTACGCAGCATACAACCCCACTATTAAAAGTGCATTTGATATGGCACTCTATGACCTTGCAGCAAAAAACCAGGATCAGCCACTATATAAATATCTAGGCGGATTAAAGAGATCAATTGAGACTGACATGACCATAGGAATTGGCAGCGCAGATGAAATGGCAATGCTAGCTATTAAATATAAACAGCAAGGAGCAAGCATATTAAAGATAAAACTTGGCAAGACGCCTGCAATAGATATAGAAAGAATACGAAAAATACGAGAGGCTGTAGGTAGTGCCATAGTCATACGCATTGATGCCAATCAAGGTTGGACATTTGATGAAGCAAGCTATTGTTTAAATGAGTTGAGCAAGTTTGACATCGAATTTTGTGAACAACCCATGCGTACTTATTATGATGATTATCTGCCTGAATTAAGAAAAAAGACCTCGATCAAGATTATGGTAGATGAAAGTTGTTATAATCATCATGATGCAAGAAAGCTAATAAACTCAAATTCCTGCGACCTGATTAATATTAAGTTTGCCAAGTCGGGTGGTATACATGAGAGTTTAGAAATTCAAAAGATTGCAACTGATTCTGGAGTTCCCTGTATGATTGGAGGCATGCTTGAAAGCAGGATTGCGCTTAGTGCAAATTTACATTTTGCATACGCTTGTCCAACTATTAAATACTATGATATGGACACTTGTATGCTTGGGCATTTAGTAGATCCGGTTGTGGGTGGAGTAACTTACAAGGGATTTTTTCTTGACATTCCAGATACTCCTGGAATAGGAGCTGATGCAAATGAAGATTTTTTGAAAACCTGCGAAATGTGGAGAATTTAATAATTAATATCTCATTCCGGCCAGAATTTCCAGAATGAGATATTAAGGTTCAGTTTTATTTGCTTAACTCAGCAAAGTATTTGTGGAAAAGAGGAATAGTTTCTATCCCCTTATAAAAATTAGCAATATCAAATTTTTCATTGGGTGAATGAAGATTATCACTATCCAAACCAAAACCCATTAAAACAGTTTTTATACCTAATTCCTTTTCGAATAAAGCTACTATTGGTATACTGCCACCCCCTCGGGTTGGTATGGGTTCTTTTCCGAATGATTCTAAAATTGCTTTTTGTGCGGCTTTGTATGCGATACTATCGGTTGGCGTGACAACAGGTTCTCCACCATGATGAGGGGTAACCTTCACTTTTACACTTTTTGGAGCAATACCTTCAAAGTGGTCCTTAAACAATTTAGTAATCTTATCTGAGTGCTGATTAGGCACAAGTCGCATTGAAATTTTAGCGTATGCTTTTGAGGGCAAAACCGTTTTAGCACCTTCACCGATATAGCCTCCCCATATTCCATTTACTTCAAGAGTTGGGCGCGTACCCGTACGTTCTAAGGTTGTATATCCTTTTTCACCCCATAACTCATCAACTTTAAGGTCAATTTTGTATTCATTTTCATTGTATGGGGCTTTATTTAGCATTTCACGTTCTATAGCACTCAGTTCTATCACATCATCATAAAAACCAGGAATAGTGATATGATTGTTTTCATCATGCATGGATGCGATAAGCTTTGCAAGTATGGTTGCTGGATTTGCAACAGCGCCTCCATAAACCCCAGAGTGCAGGTCGCGATCTGGCCCGCAAACTTCAACCTCAACATACGAGAGTCCACGTAAACCTGTTTCAAGGGAAGGATGTTCCAAACTGATCATGGAGGTGTCAGATATTAACACAACATCTGCTTTTAATCGTTCTTTATTGTTAGTGACAAAAATTCCAAGATTATTTGAGCCAACTTCTTCTTCACCTTCAATCATGAATTTTATATTGCAAGGAAGCGTATTTGTACTCATCATCAGCTCAAAAGCCTTGACGTGCATGTAGAATTGACCCTTATCATCGCAGGCACCCCGAGCATAAATTTTTTGATCTCGTATTGTTGGTTCAAATGGCGGAGTTTTCCATAATTCAAGAGGGTCTGGCGGCTGAACATCATAATGCCCATAAACTAAAACCGTTGGAAGTGAAATATCCAGAATTTTTTCGCCATAAACTATTGGATAACCCGCTGTAGGACAAATTTCAACCGAATCGGCTCCAGCAATCTTTAGCTTTTCTGCGACAAACTCAGCAGTTTTGAGCATTTCATCCTTATATTTTTGATCTGCACTGATAGATGGAAATCTAAGCAGCTCGAAAAGTTCATCTAAGAAGCGCTGCTTATGATCATTAACATACTTTCTTATGTCTTGCATATAATTGGTTTTGCTACAAAGATATAAATCTAATTCTAGCCAAAAACGGGTACAAAAAAAAATTAGCAAGAAAATAATCATTCCAATAACCAAACGGATATGGCTTAACTATTAATAATGAAAGCTTTTTGAGCAGGTTTATCTTTTCAATCCTTCACAATTAATCATATAATTTCAATCAAA
Source organism: uncultured Sphingobacteriales bacterium (assembly GCA_903821625.1). Lineage (GTDB taxonomy): Bacteria > Bacteroidota > Bacteroidia > Sphingobacteriales > Sphingobacteriaceae > Daejeonella. Next base: position 13,255 of record CAIJME010000472.1, read on the forward strand.
CAGTATTTCATCTCCTTATTTATTAAATTCAAGTTGCATGGTGGAGAAATTGTACACAGACCTAAACCTCTAATCTCAAATCTCTTTAGTAATTTAGCAGAAAAAAAACAGGCATAAATTTTGGATTATTTAGATGGATTGAATCCTTCCCAAAGGGCAGCAGTTGAGCAGACCGAAGGTGCAGTGATGATAGTGGCAGGTGCAGGTTCAGGTAAAACGCGGGTAATTACCTATCGCGTAGCACACTTGATTAGAAAAGATGTAGACCCCTTTAATATTCTGGTACTTACTTTTACAAATAAAGCTGCAAAAGAAATGCGGGAACGCATTATGAAAGTAGTTGGAAACGAAGCCAAAAACATCTGGATGGGAACCTTTCATTCGGTTTTTGCAAAGCTTCTCAGAGTAGAATCAAATAAGATTGGTTATCCCAGTAACTTTACAATTTATGATACTGATGATAGTAAAAGTCTGCTAAGATCCATCATCAAAGAAAAGCAACTTGATGAAAAACTCTATAATGTCAATTTTGTTTACAATCGCATTTCATCATCTAAAAACAATCTAGTTTCTCCTGCAGCCTATTTACAAAACGCGCAAATTCAGGCCGAAGATTTTTCAACCGGACGGGGAAGCATCGGTGAACTATACCAAATTTATGCGCAAAGATGCTTTAAGTCTGGTGCAATGGACTTTGATGACCTCCTATACAAAACCAATGTGCTTTTAAAAGAACACCCTGAGGTTTTATATAAATACCAGAACAAGTTCAAGTATTTAATGGTTGATGAGTATCAGGATACCAATTATTCACAATACCTCATCGTAAAAAAACTTGCCGCAAACAATGAAAATATTTGTGTGGTTGGCGATGATGCACAAAGTATCTACGCTTTTCGAGGAGCGAATATTCAGAACATACTCAACTTTGAAAAAGATTATCCAGATCTGAAAGTATATAAATTAGAACAGAATTATCGGTCTACACAAAATATTGTCAACGTAGCGAATAGCATAATTGCTAACAATAAAAATCAACTTAAAAAGTCTGTCTTTTCTGAAAATGAAATAGGCGATAAAATAAAAGTATGCAGAGCCTTCAGCGATAATGAGGAGGGCAAAATAGTTGCTGAAGCAATTGCTCAGGAGCATGCTTTAAAAGGCTGTCAATACCATGATTTTGCTATCCTTTATCGTACAAACGCTCAGTCAAGAGCAATGGAGGAAGCCCTTAGAAAGTTAAATGTTCCTTACAAAATATATGGTGGTCTATCCTTTTATCAACGCAAAGAAATTAAAGACCTTATTGCTTACTTCCGACTGACATTCAACCCGAATGACGAAGAAGCAATCAAAAGAATAATTAATTACCCTCGCCGTGGTATTGGAGATACAACCATTGAGCGAATTATGATTGCAGCTGATCAAAACAATTTGACCTTATGGGAAATTATTTGCGATGCTCCTAAATATCTTGACTCTCGAAGCTCTGGTTCGGTTGCAACTTTCGCATTGCTTATTCAAAGCTTTCAGGTAATGACAAAAACTCATTCCGCTTACGATACAGCCTTACATATTGCACAGCATTCTACAATACTCAAAGATCTGTATTCAGATAAATCAGTTGAAGGGTTAAGCAGGTATGAAAATATTCAGGAATTACTGAATGGTATCAAAGAATTCAGTGAACGTGAAGATATTGAAGAAAGAGGTCTTGACATTTTCATGCAGGATATCGCTCTTTTGACCAATGACGACAATGATAAAAATCCTAATGCCGATACGGTATCCTTAATGACCATTCATTCAGCAAAAGGATTAGAGTTTGACAATGTTTTTGTGGTTGGACTAGAGGAAAATCTATTCCCATCCCAAATGTCTTTAAGTTCAAGGACTGATCTAGAAGAGGAACGCAGGTTATTCTATGTTGGAATAACGCGCGCGGGTAAAAGACTTACTCTTTCATATTCAACATCACGTTACCGTTGGGGCACTTTAACCAGCTGTGAACCCAGCCGGTTCATAGAAGAAATTGATGCAAGCTACCTTGAACTTGACTTTAAACAAGCACCAAAAAAATCGGATAACCCATTCTTGGATGAAGAACGATCAGCCTGGCAACAAAAGGAAATGTTTAGTAAACCTAAACCCTCTTCTTCAATAAAAACAAGTTCAATTTTACCGAAAGCGCATGTACCTAGCGAAGGCTTCAGTCCATCCGATACATCGGGATTACAAGTTGGGATGGAAGTAGAACATGAACGATTTGGTTTTGGAAAAGTTATACAAATGGAAGGCAGCAAACCAGACCTAAAAGCAACAATATTCTTTAAAGATTTAGGACAGAAGCAATTATTATTAAAATTTGCTAAATTGAAAATTATAAAATAAAAACAAAATCGCAATTTAAGGCATATAAACTGCATATTTGTACCTCCTAATAATACAATTACAATGACATTCGATTATAATACCACCAGGAAAAAATTAATATTAGCCGAATATGGACGTAATGTTCAAAATATGGTGAAATATATTGTTGATTTACCTACCAAGGATGAAAGAAATCGTTATGCGCAGGTAGTTATTGATTTGATGGGTTTCTTAAACCCTCATCTTCGTGATGTAGCTGATTTCAAGCATAAATTATGGGACCATTTACATATCATCTCTGATTTTAAAATCGATGTGGATTCGCCTTATCCTAAACCATCTGAAGATGCCATTAGGTTTAAACCTGCGCCTCTATCTTACCCTCAACAACGTATTAAATATAAGCATTACGGTAAAACGGTTGAGTTAATGATTAGCAGAGCCAAGGCTATTGAAGAACCAGAGCGTAAAAAAGCAATGGTACAATCAATCGCTAATTTCATGAAAATGGCCTATGTAACTTGGAATAAGGATAGCGTTGCTGATGAAACCATCATAAAAGATCTTCGTGAAATGTCAAATGGAGAACTGCAACTTGAAGAAAATGTTAATCTTCAACGAGTTGAGGTAAGACAAGTGGTACCTCCTAGCAGACAACGAAATTCGAACCAAAATAAAGGAAGGCAAAATACTAACCGGAATACACCTGGAACTAACCGCCAAAGAACAAACAATGCTGGTGGTGGCAAACGTTACTAATTTTATTCTGAAAATAATTCAAATAAGATCCTTTTATCGCCCTTGCTAAAAACAATCCAATTTCATTTTTTTAAAGGAACAAAAGCTAGTTTTTGTAAATTAGTGCTTTGTCCAATATCTAATCAATTATATAAAATCTCGCAGTACAAATGAACGCATTTGAAATTGTTGGTGGCAAGCCACTAAAAGGTGAAATAATACCTCAGGGCGCAAAAAACGAAGCATTACAAATTATTTCAGCTGTTCTTCTTACTGAAGAAAAAATCACGATTAGTAATATTCCTGACATCAAGGATGTTAACAAACTGATTGAACTGATTGGCGACCTTGGCGTACAAGTTGAACGTTTAAGTAAAGATACCTATACATTTGAGGCAAAAAATATCAATCTAGATTTCTTTCAATCTGAATCATTCAGAGCAAAAGGTGGAAGCTTAAGAGGTTCAATAATGATTGTTGGGCCATTATTAGCTCGTTTTGGTAAAGCTGCTATACCAAAACCCGGGGGCGATAAAATAGGGCGTAGAAGACTTGACACACACTTTCTAGGCTTTGAAAAACTAGGTGCTAAATTCATCTATGACAAGAAAACAAATTTCTTTAACGTTGACGCGAGTAATTTAAAAGGAGCTTATATTTTACTGGATGAAGCATCCGTTACGGGAACTGCAAATGTTGTTATGGCTGCAGTTTTAGCGAAAGGAACCACAACCATTTATAACGCTGCATGCGAACCTTACCTACAACAATTGTGTAAAATGCTTAACCGCATGGGTGCAAAAATTACTGGCGTTGGTTCTAACTTACTTAAAATTGAAGGGGTAACTAAACTCAGTGGCACAGAACATCGCCTATTGCCCGATATGATTGAAATTGGATCATTCATCGGTCTTGCAGCCATGACTGAATCTGAAATAACAATTAAAAATGTTCGCTTTGAAGAACTCGGAATGATTCCTGAGGTATTCAGAAAGCTAGGCATAAAATTTGAATTAAGGGGCGACGATATCTTTATTCCGTCACAAAAACACTATGAAGTAGAAACCTTCATTGATGGATCAATTATGACTATTGCTGATGCCCCTTGGCCTGGATTCACGCCCGACCTCTTAAGTATCATGCTTGTAATAGCTACTCAAGCAAAAGGAAATGTTTTGATACACCAAAAGATGTTTGAAAGCCGTCTATTCTTTGTCGATAAATTAATAGATATGGGTGCCCAGATTATTTTATGTGACCCACATAGAGCCACGGTAATAGGCCTTGATAAAAAAGTAAAACTTCGTGGCATAGAAATGACTTCGCCAGATATTAGAGCCGGTGTATCCTTACTGATTGCAGCTCTTTCGGCACAGGGAACTTCTATAATCTATAATATTGAACAAATAGAACGCGGTTATCAGGATATTGATATCCGCCTTAGAGCTCTAGGTGCTGATATTAAAAGGATTGAAGCTAGTGCTAAAGGACATTAAGTAAAGTATATTAACTCATTGACTAGAATAATACATTTAAACATTGCTTTTTCAATTTATTCTTAGTCACTGTGTTTTTAACAAACAGGAGATTCCCCAATTGGGTTTATTTCTAATAAAATTGCTAAGGCCCTAAACAGAGTTCATCCATTCAATTGATAGATGGTTTTCCATATACTCGTAATATTGCTTAGACATACCTCAAAAACACGTATCAATTACTATTCATGAACATTATCATAATAGGAAACGGCATTACCGGTATTACCTGCGCCCGAAATATACGCAAGATAAATTCTGATGCAACAATAACTGTCATCTCTGAAGAAAGTAAACATTTTTATTCTCGTACTGCACTGATGTATATGTATATGGGTCATATGAAGTATGAAAATACAAAGCCCTATGAAGATTGGTTTTGGAGCAAGAACAGAATAAATCTTATCCAAGCCACTGTTAACCACCTAGACACCGTAAATAAATCTCTTAAATTAGATGATAGCAGAATCTTAAATTATGATAAACTAGTTTTAGCAACTGGTTCGATTCCAAATAATTTTGGATTTCCAGGCGAAGATTTAAATGGTGTTCAGGCACTTTACAATCTTCAGGATCTGGAGAAAATGGAGAAAAATACCAGCAACATCTCTGCAGCAGTTATTGTTGGAGGAGGTTTAATCGGCATAGAAATGGCTGAAATGCTTCATAGCCGTAATATTTCTGTCACTATGTTAATACGAGAAAATGCTTATTGGGCAAACGCATTACCACAAGAAGAAGCACAATTAATTGGGAATCACCTCCATAAACATGGAATTACACTAAAATTCAATACAGAACTCAAAGAAATACGAACTATTGACCAGGTTAATGTGCATAGTATTGTAACCAAACAAGAAGAAACAATTGATTGCCAATTTTTAGGAATAACAACAGGAGTGAAACCCAATATTAAGTTTCTTAAAAATAGTAGCATAGAAATAGAAAAAGGAATATTAGTCAATGAATTTTTAGAAACCAATATCCCAGACATTTTTGCTGCAGGCGACTGTGCTCAGTTTCGCTATGTAAAAACCGGAGAAGCCCCGATTGAACAGTTATGGTATACCGGTAAAATGCAGGGTGAAACATTAGCCAATACAATATGTGGCAATAAAACAACTTACGATCGTGGAATTTGGTTCAATTCAGCCAAATTCTTTGATCTTGAATTCCAAACTTATGGCAAAATTCTACCTGAAATTACACCTGAACAAGAGAGCTTTTATTGGGAACATGAAAATGGTAAAATTTCATTCAGGGCCAATTATAATAAATCAGATCGAAGCATAATTGGGTTTAATTTTATAGGAATACGGTTCAGACAAGTGATAGCTGAGCAATGGATACGCGAGCAAAAAGAAATAGAATATGTTATAGATAATCTTAAACAGGGCTGGTTCGATCCTGAATTTTCGGATGCCTATGATAAAAAAATAGCAAAATCTTTTAGCAGTAACCCTATTAATTGATCATTTTTAAATAAAAAATGCAAGACCATTCCTTATCACTAGCAAAGCCCACAGAGGGCCTTCTTTCACAAAAGATAGGAGCCAGCCTTATTGCGGCTGCACTACTTTGTGCAATAATAGCTGCATTTGGTCAGGGTGAAACTCAGTCTGTACTCTTTTTTGGATTAATAATAGTTTTCAGTGTTGCAGGAGGAATTATTTTTTCAATACCCTATTTTAAAGCAATACCGGGAATAAAGAACAATGGTATTATGCATAGTCCTGCAACCAATCGAGGTGGCATAGCATGGGGAATCGCTATTTTAATGACTGGGTTTTACATTATTCTATATTGGTTTCCCAATTATTTGGAAGGCTTGATCAGAACTATGGATCCATTGAGTAGCATGCTTAGAAATAAGCCATCCGACCAGTGGTTTTTATACGGCACATTGTATACCCTTGCTGTCATCATTATGGGCATTCGTTTTATAGGTAAGTACAGATCAAATAGATACCAGGTATTTAGAACACTATCAGTTATGTTTTTTCAACTTGGATTTGCCTTTTTAATACCTGCATTTTTATTAAAATTGAATCAACCTGAATTCTACTTTTCCTATTTCTGGCCATTAAAATATTCTTATTTATTTCCAAATGATATCGATTATCTAATTCAGTCAGGAAATATTGGCGTTTTTATGGTTTTCTGGGGGCTTGTTATGACATTTATTGCCACACCCATTTTAACTTATAATTATGGTAAACGCTGGTATTGCTCATGGGTATGTGGTTGTGGTGCATTAGCAGAAACATTAGGTGATCCTTATAGACAAAATTCAGACAAATCACTCAAAGCATGGAAAGTAGAACGATGGATGGTCCATTCCGTACTGGTTTTCGTTGTCTTAACAACTGCCTTATTATGGTTAAATTCATGGAAGAATGGCACTATACTTGGTGATGCATCCGGATTGTTTTCACAATGTTATGGATTTCTGATAGGCTCCGTATTTTCTGGCGTGATCGGAACAGGATTTTATCCAATTATGGGATCAAGAGTTTGGTGTCGTTTTGGTTGCCCAATGGCAGCAATTTTAGGATTATTTCAACGATTCAAATCAAAATTTAGGATTACAACAAATGGGGCTCAGTGTATTTCATGCGGCAATTGCTCAACTTACTGTGAAATGGGAATTGATGTAAGAGCATACGCTCAAAAAGGGGAAAATATAATACGCGCTTCATGCGTAGGATGTGGAATATGCTCAGCTGTATGTCCTAGGGGGGTTCTTAACCTTGAAAATCTGGCAGAAGAAGGAAGATTTGAATCGTATACGCGACAGGGAAATAAATAATGTATCCTGACAAAAAAAAACCTACAGTTTATGTGATCATACCAGCATTCAACGAAAGTAGATCGATTGGAAAGGTTATAGCCGATATTCCTGATCTAGTCAATGAAACAATTGTTGTTAATAATGCTTCGACCGACAATACTGAAACTATTGCAAAAGAGCAAGGCGCAACTGTTTTAAGGGAACATAGAAAAGGCTATGGATATAGCTGCCTAAAGGGAATTGAATATCTGCAAACAAAAGCAAATCCTAACGATATTATTGTATTCCTAGATGGTGATTATTCAGACTTTCCTGACGAGATCAGCATGCTTATTGCCCCTATCCTAGAATCAGATTTTGATATGGTAATTGGTTCAAGAGCATTGGGCGTTCGGGAACCAGGATCTATGCTTTTTCAACAAATTGCAGGAAACTGGCTGGCCACAGCACTCATAAAATTATTCTACAATGCCCATTTCACAGACCTAGGGCCCTTCAGAGCTATTCAATGGAACGCCCTTCAACAAATAGAAATGAAGGATAAAACCTTTGGTTGGACAGTAGAAATGCAAGTAAAGGCAGCAAAACACAAATTGAAATTTACAGAAGTCCCGGTAAATTATAGGCAAAGAATTGGCGTAAGTAAAGTGTCAGGGACAATCTACGGCACTATAATGGCAGGATACAAAATAATACTTACCATCTTTAAAAACATTTAATCCAAGATTCAAATCACTTATGTTAGCGCTTGGTATCCTAATTATTTACAGTTTTTTAATATTCTTTATCATCCTATTCAGTCTTGGACAGTTAGCGCTACTCATTACTTTCTTGAGGTATAGAAATAAGGCAAATCATAAAATTACACTAAACTCCTATCCTAATATTACCATCCAGTTACCAATTTACAACGAACGATTTGTTATTGAAAGACTACTTGACTCAATTTCAAATTTAAACTACCCTAAAAAAAAATAGAAATACAAGTTCTAGATGATTCTGATGATGACACCAGTATACTAGTAGAGCAAAAAGTTAAAAAATTAATTGCTTTGGGTTTTACAATAACTCAAATTAAACGTGAAAGCAGGATAGGATTTAAGGCTGGTGCCTTACAAAATGGCTTAATTCAGGCTGCAAGTGAATTCATTGTCATTTTCGATGCCGACTTTATTCCAGAGCCAGATTTTTTAATCAACACTCTTCCCTATTTCAGTAATGATAAGATTGGAATGGTGCAAACCCGATGGGGACATATCAATCCAAGGGAATCATGGCTAACAAGAGCCCAAGAAATAGGATTAAACAGCCACTTTATTATTGATCAAGGCGGACGAGCTAAAGGTGGCTTTTTCATAAGTTTTAATGGCACTGCTGGAATTTGGAGAAAGGCCTGCATTGAGGATGCTGGAGGTTGGGAAGCTGACACACTCACTGAAGATCTTGACCTAAGTTATCGTGCGCAAATGAAGGGTTGGAAGTTTAAATATTGCCCTGAAATAATTTCACCAGCTGAACTGCCGAATCTATTAAGTGCCGTACGATCACAACAATTCCGATGGATCAAAGGAGGAGTAGAAACATCTAAAAAATTAATTGCCAGATTATGGAATTGTGATTTGCCCCTTTCCATAAAATTATTTGGAAGCCTGCAGCTCTTCAATAATTATATCTATGCTTTTATACTCTTAACAGGTCTGCTTAGTGTTCCCCTAATGTTATTGAAAAATAAATCAATGGAGTTTGATTACTTTTTTAACTGGAGTGGTATGCTAATCAGTGTATTGATCATTAATTTTTTTTATTGCTTTACAGCAATTTTAATGGACAAAAAAAATATCCTTGCATCTATCAAAGAGATGTTGAGTACATTTCCAATAGCTATTATTGTATCCATGGGAATGTCTTATCACAATACTATTGCTGTATTCAAAGGAATTCAAGGCCAGAAAACAGCATTCATCAGAACCCCCAAATTTAGCGAATCAAAGAGAGAAAATTCCTATTTAAAAAGTCAGAAAATGAGGCAATATATACCTGAATCTCTACTTTTTCTCTATTTTCTATTAGCCGCTATTACCGAATTATATTTTAAAGATTTCGGATTTCTAGTCTATCATTTATTAATGTTATCCGGTTTTAGCTTTATACTTTATTGCGCTTTTAAAGAAAATTCAGCTCAATAAAATATCAAAGAGATATCGCATTAATAATATCATATTGAGTAATGATTTCGATATTGCCATTTTGATCTTCAACTAAAACCGCCATATTTTCCTTATTAATTATGGTAGTAATCTTATCAATAGTTGTATTTAGATCTACAAAAGGGAAAGACGAAGTCATGATATCCTTAACACTACCAGAGCGGAGAGATGGATTTTCTAAAACAGAATTCAATATATCACTCTCGGTTATTTTACCCACAACCATTCCCTTCTGAGTAACTGGAATCTGTGAAATATTCAATGATTTTATGGTATTGATTGCCTGCAAAACTGACTGTTCACAATCAATGGTTACAATTTCTTGTCTACCTCGTTTTGCTAAAATTGATTTAGCAGTTAGTTTCTCATCAGCTAAAAAACCACGCTCCCTTAGCCAATCTTCATTATACATTTTGCCCATGTATCTGGAACCATGGTCATGAAAAATGATGACCACTACATCACTTTCCTTGAGTTCATCTTTTAACTGCATCAGTCCGGCAAGTGCCGATCCTGCAGAGTTACCAGCAAATATCCCCTCTTTTCTGGCGATATCACGGGTCATCAAGGCAGCATCTTTATCTGTTACCTTCTCAAAGCGATCAATTAATGCAAAATCAACATTTTTGGGTAGAAAATCTTCCCCAATTCCTTCTGTAATGTAAGGATAGATTTCATTTTTGTCCATGATGCCCGTTTCCTTATACTTTTTAAAGACAGAGCCGTAGGTATCAATTCCCCATATTTTAATATCAGGGTTTTGTTCTTTAAGATATTTACCAGTACCTGAGATCGTTCCACCGGTACCTACACCAACTACCAAATGGGTGATTTTACCTTCAGTTTGTTTCCAGATTTCAGGACCAGTCTGCTCATAATGCGCTAGCGTGTTTGACAGATTATCATACTGATTGGGTTTCCAGGAATTTGGGACTTCACGCTCCAGTCGGGAGGAAACAGAATAATATGATCTGGGATCTTCAGGATCAACATTTGTAGGGCATACAATAACCTCTGCACCAAAGGCACGTAAAGCATCCACTTTTTCTTTAGATTGCTTATCTGTTGTAGTAAAAATACACTTATAGCCTTTAATAATTGCTACCATTGCCAAACCCATTCCTGTATTTCCGGAAGTGCCTTCAATAATAGTACCACCTGGTTTCAACTTACCGCTAAGCTCTGCATCTTCAATCATTTTCACAGCCATCCTATCCTTAATGGAGTTGCCAGGATTAGTTGTTTCGATCTTTGCTAAAACTGTTGCTTTAACATCTTTTGTTATATTATTTAATTTAACCAAAGGAGTATTTCCGATGGTTTCAAGAATATTAGCATACCACATAATGCAAAAATACGGATAAAAGCGTGAAACAATAGATTAAATGCTAAAAGCGAAGGTAATACGAATATTATATTGCATCTACCCAATAAACGATATTATATTTTAAAAATCTAGCTTTTAACTAATAGTTACCAATAGAAATTGGGCATAAAACGAGCCGTTTTAAATTTTAGTAATCCTATAAAACTCCGAAAGATATTTTCATTAAAATTTCAAATGCTTTACCGTTAAGCCATTATTTTTTAATTGTTTTAATGAGTCGATACCTATTCGTAGGTGGGTTTCAACATACTGCTCAGTAACATTTGAATCGCTTTCAGCTGTTTTCACTCCCTCCGGTATCATGGGTTGGTCTGAAACTAATAATAAAGCTCCCGTTGGAATTTTATTTGCAAATCCAGTTGTAAAAATTGTTGCAGTTTCCATATCCACTGCCATGGCTCGCAACGTTTTTAGATATTTTTTGAAACTCTTATCATGTTCCCAAACCCGTCGGTTAGTCGTGTATACAGTTCCA
>CAIJME010000473.1 GCA_903821625.1 uncultured Sphingobacteriales bacterium
CATCGGTAGGTGCTATTGCCCTAACTTTGCGCATATTCTCTCCCGGTGCGAATGTATGAGATTAGATTAGCTAAAAATTTCTGAAAATGATATTCAGATAGACGGCAAAAAAAACAGTCTCAATCTTGAAGTTAATAGTAAGCAGTTCCTTATTAGTATCACAGAGGAAGGAAGCAATACTATAATCAGTCTTGATCAGGATGGATTGATCAGTTACTAAAAATAAAGCTTAACCAAATGAAAATTAAAATCTATCTGGCTGTATTATGTGTGATCAGCAGTTTTACAAACCCAATTTTTGCTCAAAAAACTGAAGTACTTATCCTTCCAACCATTCATGCCGGACATAAAAAGAATATAAATTACAATTTTGAACATGTCAGACGAATCATTCAAAATTTTAAACCCGATATCATTGCTGTAGAGATCAGGCCGGAGGATATGAACAGAGACACAACTTATTTGATTCCATTATATAATCCGGAAATGATTATGTTTAAAAATGAATTCCCGGAGGCTGTAAAAGCTGGTATTGACTTCATGGGATCAGATTTTGAAGGTAAACCACTCCCTGCAAATTTTATGAAGGAAACAATTGGTGAGTTCGGTAAATTTAGAGCAATGAATCAAACAATCATGCGCGATAGTGGCATTGTTAAAGCTCGAATTGCCAAAAATCTTCCAGCAATTATCACAAAACGAGGAGAAATGATGGCGACATTAGGTGCAAACCATTTAATGGATGGAAAGTATGATGCTTTAACCGAAGAGTTCACAAAGGGGCAGACTGAAGTTCTGAAAAATACACCCTATCAATATTACGATGACTTTCAGGTTAGCCGTGATCAGCGAATTGCAGATAACATCAAAGCATTGGCAATAAACAATAGAGGAAAACGGATTATCGTTCTAACCGGAGCGAATCACCATAATAGAGCAGTAAATGAATTGAAAAAAGTTAGATCTGTTAATCTTGTCACACAAGTTCAGGATCATTAATTTTATCATATTCTATTTTGGATTTTTAAGTATAATAAATGATCATTAGAATGAATAATTTCAGAAGTATTATCATCGGACTATTTTTTATTTTGTCAAGCAATCAGGTTTATTCTCAATCGGAATTAACAATTAGCAACGAAGTTGTTCTCAATAATTTTATTGTAAAAGAGAATTTGCTCAAGAATAACAAGATTGCCATTATTGCTGTCGATTCATTGGATAAGCCATTGGAGAACCTGAGTGGGACCTTTCAATTTAGTATCAATGGATTCGGTCAGGAATTAAAATTTAATAATGGTGTGGCTGTAGCGGCACAACCAATCGATAAATCTACATTTCTTTATTTACGTCATGAGAACGAATCAGGTACTCATGGTCAATTATATTATGTAATCCGGAAAGGTGATTATTTAAATCCTATAAGAATAAGCTGGTGGGTATTAGTGATCGTGCCCTTAATTTTGATCATACTGGCTGCCCTTTTTCGAAAATTCATTATTGTTGCCATTATCATATTGGTATTTATATTCTATTACAATTCAAGCAATGGACTTAAACTAAGCACTTTTTTTGAAACTGTATTTGATGGCTTGAAGAACCTGATATAGAATACTCTTTAAAATGGCATACCAATACCGAAATTATACTGCACAAAGCGGTAAATATCTGGCCGGTGTGTTTCCGCATAATCAAGTTTAAATTGTTTTTTATTAAACAGATGCTTTATTACGTATTGATCTGAACCTGTGAATTGCGGATCTTTCACCTTGATACCAGCGTCGAGTCTGAACACGAAATAGTTAAGATCAAAACGTAAACCAGCTCCAACTCCAACTGCAAGCTGACCCAGAAATTGATTGAATTTAAACTCGCCTCCTGGATTTTCAACAGTTTGCTTTTGTCTCCAAACGTTTCCAACATCCGCAAAAGTTGCTCCTTTGACTTTTGCATTCAAAATATTATCTGCTATCTTAAAACGATACTCCAAATTACCCTCCATTTTGATCTCTCCTAACTGATCGAGATTACGCAGATTGGCTCTCAATGTATCTGCTTTTCCATCGCTACCCAGAACTGCTCTATTGTAATTACCGGGTCCTAAAGTACGTGCCTGCCATGCTCTAACTCCACTTGATCCGCCTGCAAAGAAATTCTTTTCAAAAGTTAATTGATCGCTGTTACCATAAGCAATACCAACACCTGGGTTAATACGAGCTACCAATTGCTTTTCTCCACCAAATGACCAGTAATATCTCAAGTCAATTTCTGTCTTTAAATATTGCTGATAAGGCAAGCCCAGTATCGTTCTGAAACCATCCTTATCTACATTGAAGTTCACAATCTTATTCAATAATCCCAGCGAATTACCAGCTGCATCAATTGATCCTTTGAAATACAAAAAATTACTATACGTATTTAGCTTAATCGCATTGGAAGTAAAAGCATACTGACTTCCCAAATTGAAAAAACGCCTATCGTTGGTCCTGACATATAATTCAAAGCCCCTTTGTATTAAACTATCCCTGAAAACAGGATCCAGTTTTCCCTTCCTAAATTCAATATTTATTGGCGTAAAAGAGTGCAACTTGGTTTTAGTTTCTACCCAATCATAAATTATAGAATTAATAAATACCCTGCTTGAAAAGGCCTCTCTTTGATCAAAAAGCTGGAAACTACTTGAAATAGTGGTACGGGGAATTCCGTTTCTTCCCATTAAAGGAATATTGAATGGAACAAATAATTTTGGTATGACCAGATTTGCTCCCAGCTGAAGATCACGGCTAAATATCCGGTCAAAAACATTCCCACTTCCATCTGCATTGAAAAATATTCCATATTTGGCTTTGATTTCTAGATGTTCGGCGCCCCCAAATAGATTTCGATTGGTATACGTATTTCCAATATTGAATCCATTACGGCCTGAATTAAACGTGTATTCACCTTCAATTCTGTTACTCATCCTTTTAAGTGGTGTAATCGAATAATTCGGTACTAATTTAAAGGTACTGTCACTTGACTTTTGATAATCAATCTTCAGATTTCTGAAAACATTAAAATCATACAAGCGATCATAAGTAACTTCTTCATTATCAATATTATAAAGATCATTTTTCTTTAAATAAATATAACGACTAATTGGTTTAGCATTAAATTTTTTAGAATAATCTACAAAATGAAATTGTGAATCAATGGAAACGGTGTCTGCTATTAGTCCGGTATTTAATCCATTGCTAGTAGAAATAGTAAGGACACTATGATCAATGGTATACGTTTGATGCGCAGATTTGTTTACAGGATTTGCAAGAAATAATTTAAGATTAGCTTCGCTGTTAAGCAGGTTACTATCCACATCAAACCTCACAAACTGCCTCACATAATCATAATAACCATGCTGCTTCATGAGTTTGTATATCTGTTCACGCTCATAGGCAAGGCTATCTGAGTCGAAACGCTTACCTTCTTGTAAGCGGCTAAACTTATTACGATTGGCCAAATAAAGAGCATAAACTGTGCTATCTTCAATAGCAAAACTTATTTTCTTAATCTTATATTCTGAACCAATTTCGGCAGAGAAGATAATCTCGGCATTTTGCTTCTTGATTTTAAGGTCGCTTTTTACCTTAGCATTAAAATAACCTTTAGAGGCAAGAAATTTCTCAATCTGAACACGTGATATCTCCATTAATGAACTATCGAGAACATGGGGAGCCTCTCCTATTGCTTTGATCCTGTCGGTACGATATTTTCCTTTACGAGTATTAAAAATATTGTATAAAGCCAGATTCTGTCTTGAATTAGGGCGAATATCACTTTGTACAAAGGTTAATGCAGTTTCTAAAAATTGATTGTCTACCCCCTCTAACTTAACTTTCTTAACCAGTACCTGATCTTCCGGCAGATACCTGGATGCATTACATCCGGCAAATATTAGGAACAAAAGCAGTATACTTGCAGGTAAACAACTACGGCAGAGAAGGTATGATTTCAAAGTCTCAAATAAGTTTTATAAAATCTTTACATCAAAAAAAGTTCAGAAAAGAACATGGTCTTTTCATTGTTGAAGGATTAAAATCAATTACCGAATTTATTAATTCAGAATTTGAAATTGATTCTATCTATCATCTTACAGATGTAGTGCCAAAGTTGGGTAAATTATCACAAAATATAAAGCTACATCAAATAAGCTCTGATACTTTATCAAAGATAAGTGCTTTAAGTGCTCCTCAACAATTACTAGCAACAATTAAGATACCCAGTACTGAAGAATTTAAAATAGAATCGCTAAAAGGTAATTTCTCAATAGCTCTAGATGACATTCAGGATCCCGGTAATTTAGGCACAATCATACGTACGGCAGATTGGTTCGGAATCAAAAACATTATCTGTTCTCATGACACCGTTGAAGCATTCAACCCCAAAGTAGTACAGGCAAGCATGGGATCACTGGCTAGAGTTAGAATTATATATGCAGACTTGAAAGATCTATTTTTAAGAACAAAGCTTCCAGTTTATGGCGCTTTATTGGATGGCCAATCAATTTACAAAACTACTTTTGGTCAAGAAGGAATCCTGTTATTAGGCAATGAAGGAAAAGGAATTAATGCTGATCTGATTAAAATGATTCATTTTCCGGTCACTATTCCACGCCTGGGAGGTGCAGAATCTTTAAACGTCGCAATTTCTGCATCTATATGCTGTTCAGAAATAAGAAGAAATTGTTAAAAATTGTTGGGTAGCAATTATAATTTGCTACTTTTGCATTCCTTTACAAAAGGTCGGGTGGCCGAGTGGCTAGGCAGAGGTCTGCAAAACCTTTTACAGCGGTTCGAATCCGCTCCTGACCTCATAAAAAAAATAAAATTTAAAACCATGGGTGTTACACGTTTAAAAAGAAAAGACAGAAAAAATAAAACCACTTCACGTTTAGAGGTTCAATTTTTAAAACTAGGCCGAGATATTGAAATCGGTAGCCGTTCGGCAGAATCTGCGAAAAGTCAGGTTAGCAAAAACAATGCTGTTTTAGCTGCAATCGAGGCTGCTGCAAAGAAATAATTTATCTTAGATCTAAGAATTCAATCCTGATCCTAACTGATCAGGATTTTTTTGTTTTATGCTATTAGGATTAAGATTATAATCCAATACAAATCAGTGGATGAATCGACAGATCTCTCCATGCGTCATTTTATTTTAAAAGCTAAATAGGCATTGCATGTTTGAGATGACGATAATTCAGACAGTATTTGATCTATAATAAGCCTTTCAAAATCCGCTTAATCAATCCTGGTCCTTCATAAATAAAACCTGTATAGATCTGGATGAGCGATGCACCGGCTTGAATCTTTTCAAGGGCATCTTCAGGTGAATGAATTCCTCCAACTCCGACGATCACAAAAGATTTATTTGAATGTTTTGAAAGATAGCGAATAACCTCGGTTGAGCGCATAGTTAAAGGTTTTCCGCTTAAGCCCCCACTTTCTTTTTTCAAATTTTCTGATGATAATAAATCATCGCGAGAAATCGTCGTATTGGTCGCGATAACACCAGCAATCTTTGTTTCCATCACAATCTCAATAATATCATCTAACTGAGAATTAGTCAGATCTGGAGCTATTTTAAGCAAAATTGGCCTCGTTATCTGATTTTTATTATTTCGCTGCTGAAGTGTATTAAGAATATGTTTAAGCGGCTCTTTTTCCTGTAATTCACGTAATCCAGGTGTATTGGGAGAACTTACATTCACTACGAAGTAATCCACAACATCAAATAATCGGTCAAAGCATTTGATATAGTCATTGACCGCATCTTCATTGGACGTAAGTTTATTCTTACCTATATTCCCTCCAATGATTAAACCTTTTCTTTGTACCTGCTTTAAACGTGCTGCAACAACATCAACCCCCTGATTATTAAAGCCCAAACGATTTATTAATGCATCATCCTGAGGCAAACGAAACATTCGGGGCTTTTCATTGCCGGGTTGCGGCAAGGGAGTAACCGTTCCTATTTCAATAAAACCAAATCCGAATTCAGCTAGCTCCTCAATCATTGAAGCATTCTTATCAAAGCCAGCAGCTAATCCCAGTGGATTCTTAAATTTTAAACCTAATACTTCTCTAGCAAGTCGTTTATCTTCTAATTGATAGAGGTTTTTCAACAATGATTTTACACCCCATATCCGATTGGCTCTTCGCAATGCTCCGGTAACAACATAATGAATAGTTTCAGGGTCAAATTGAAATAACAGGGGTTTAATCAGTTTGTACATACTGCAAAGTTACAGGTTTGATTTATATTTTTAATTCAGAAGCCATATAATTACATTCAAATTTTTATCAACTGTTTAACTTCTAAAACATATTACCCAATAAATTGAGCAAAAACCTTAACATAAGTAATTTACAAGATTTGCAAATAGAATTTTAATATTTAACTTTGATTAACATTATCTTAATCTAATAATAGTAAATGGCCTTAACTGAGCAAATGGAAAGTCAGGGTGCCTGGCTATTTAAGTACCGTAGCATTTTACCACTGATCATTTTCGCGATCGGGATCGTCTTATTTTTAAATAATGAGTCAAATCCTGAAAATTGGATTCTAGAAAACAATCTTCAAGAGAGTTTATATGAATTAACCTGTCTACTGGTTGCTTTCCTTGGATTCTTTATCCGTATATATACCGTTGGGTATAGCAGGCCGAATACCTCAGGTAGAAATACTGAGCATCAGGTAGCTGATGTTTTAAACATAACGGGCATTTATTCAATCATGAGAAACCCACTTTATGTAGGTAATTTTTTCATGTGGCTTGGAATTGCAATGCTCACTGGTAATTTCTGGTTTATAATTGCCTTTACCCTCTTTTATTTTTTATACTATGAACGAATTATCTTCACTGAAGAGCAGTTCTTAAAGAATAAGTTTGGACAGACCTATTTAGAATGGGCCCAAAAAACACCGATCATTGTTCCAAAGTTTAGCTCTTTCAAAAAAGCGGATTATAATTTCAACTGGAAAAAAGTTCTTCGTCAAGAAAAAAATGGACTTGCGGCACTTCTTATCTTATTCTGCCTTTTTGATATAGGCGGAGAAATGGTAAAAGAGCAAAGAAACTTTAATGAAACCTTATATTTTGCTGGAGCAGCTTCCATTGTTTTATATTTTATTTTGAAATTCATTAAGTATAATACGAAGCTACTTCAAGACCCTGAATAAGAATTAAGCTACGCAATTTGAATAATTCAGTTCAATTTCAATCAAAATAGGAGCTAATATTCCGACTCAAAGGAAAATCACTCCTTGGCATGCTTTTAGAAAAAAATAATCTATAAAATCCGTACTTTTGCGGCAAATGATCGCAATAAATAATCTAATATTCGAGATCGGTGCAAGGGCATTATACGACGAAGCAAACTGGCACATCAAACCGGGCGAAAAAATCGGTCTGATTGGTGCAAATGGAACTGGTAAAACTACACTGTTAAAAATAATTGTTGGAGACTATGCCGCTACAAGCGGAACCATCTCCATGGCAAAAGATATTAAGATCGGTTATCTGAATCAGGACCTTCTTTCTTACCAGAGTGACAAAAGCATATTGCATGTTGCTATGGAAGCCTTTGAACGCCAAAACCAGCTTCATACTGAAATAGAATCCATACTTAAGAAACTGGAAACGGAATATACCGATGACCTTCTTCATAAGTTGAGTGATAAGCAGAATGAATTTGAAGCACTTGACGGATACAGTATTGAATACCGCGCGCACGAAATTATGGCTGGTCTGGGTTTTAGTGAGGTAGATACCCAGCGTACTCTTTCAGAATTTTCGGGAGGATGGCGTATGCGTGTGATGCTTGCAAGGATATTACTGCAGAGCCCCGATATCCTATTGCTAGATGAGCCTACTAACCACCTGGATCTTCCATCCATTAAATGGCTTGAAACGTATTTGCAGGCTTTTGAAGGTGCGATCGTAATCGTTTCCCACGACAGATATTTCTTGGATCGAGTGGTTAAAAAAATCGTTGAGTCAAGAAAAGGCAAACTGATTCCTTATGCAGGAAATTACAGCTTTTATGTAGAGGAAAAAGGACTAAGAGAAGAAATTCAAAGCGGACAGTTTAAAAACCAACAGGCTAAGATCAAACAGGAAGAGCGCCTCATTGAGCGTTTCAGAGCTAAAGCCAGCAAAGCTAAAATGGCCCAGTCACGAATCAAGGCTCTTGAAAAAATGGAGCGTGTAGATGATGTAGATGATGACAACCCATCGGTTAATTTTAGCTTTAAATTTAGCAAGCAATCTGGAAGGCATGTGATCCGTATCGAAGATTTGAACAAGTCTTATCCGGGTGTACCAATTGTTAAAAATGCGACAGCGACCATTGAAAAGGGAGATAAAATAGCGCTTATCGGTGCAAATGGTCGTGGTAAATCAACTGTTCTTAAGATCATTGCAGGTGCAGATAAAAATAATTTTACCGGCATGTGTGAAACCGGCCATAATGTAACACAAACATTTTTTGCACAGCATCAGTTAGAAGCCCTTCATTTAGAGAACACGCTGATTCAAGAACTTCAAGCATTTGCTCCCAAGCATACAGAAACAGAATTGCGTTCTATTTTAGGATGTTTTTTATTCACAGGGGATGATGTTTTCAAAAAGATCAAGGTCCTTTCTGGAGGAGAAAAATCAAGGGTTGCACTTGCCAAGGCCTTAACTGCAGATGCAAATTTCCTGATTCTAGATGAGCCTACCAATCACTTAGACATTGCCTCTGTAAACATCCTGATATCAGCTTTAAAACAGTACGAAGGAACATTTATTGTAGTATCCCACGATAGGTATTTACTTGATAATGTGGCTAATAAGATTTGGTTCATTGAAGATCAAGAGATCAAGGAGTACCCAGGAACTTATGAAGAATACGAGGAATGGAACTCCAAAAGAGTTTATGTACCTAAAAATATAGCAGCAACACCTAAAAAAGAGGAAAAGAAAGAAGAGAAACCAAAGGTTCAAACTGACGATAAAAGTAAAGAGATCAAGAAACTAAATCTTGAACTTCAAAAGCTTGAAGCTGAGATTGCAGAAATGGAAAGTTCTGTAAAAGAAGCCGAGTTGGAATTGAGCAGAGAAGAAGTTTATAGTGATCCAGAGAAACTTACTGAAGCCAACAGACGTTATCAGCAGTTAGGCCCTCGTTTATTAAAAGCTCAGGCTGAGTGGGAACGCATGGCAGAAGAAATCATGGAACTTGAGGGAAATTAAAATTCCAATTTTCACATTTTCCAATCAAGGGCATAAAATGATCGCATGAAGAAAATATCAGTTCTTATTACACTTTTATTGGCCTTCATGAGTGGATATGGGCAAAAAAAAGTGCGTGTTCGCGCTCCTGAAG
>CAIJME010000474.1 GCA_903821625.1 uncultured Sphingobacteriales bacterium
TGCGGAGAGGGTGGGATTCGAACCCACGGTACCATTGCTAGTACACGAACTTTCCAAGCTCGCTCGTTCGGCCACTCTGACACCTCTCCAATTTACTGGGCCTTATTTTTACAATTTTTACATCGTGATATCTCGTCCTTCGGACTGACACCTCTCCAATGCTTCCCCTTTCCTTTCAGAAGGGATGCAAAAGTATCAAAATTCTGTAAACATTGTGGGCTTTAAAAAATAATAGCAGTTTAGAATTGATTGCCCCGGCCGTTATTGCTGAAATTTCAATATGTTTGCAGTATTAATTAAAACCCAAAGATTTCAGGAATTAATGCTGAGTCTCGACGAGATCAAAAAACCTATAGCCGGAGAACTGGACACTTTTGAAGGGAAGTTCAAATCTTCCATGCATAGCTCTGTCCCGCTTCTTGATCGTATAACACATTATATTGTTAAACGTAAAGGCAAGCAGATTCGTCCCATGTTTGTATTCTTTTCTGCCAGTCTTTGCGGGGGGATAACCGAAGCTACCCATCGCGGTGCAGCGCTCGTTGAACTATTGCATACCGCCACCCTGGTTCATGATGATGTGGTGGATAATTCATACCAAAGACGAGGTTTCTTTTCTGTGAATGCCTTATGGAAAAATAAGATCGCAGTTCTGGTCGGAGATTTTCTATTATCCAAAGGTTTGCTGCTGTCTATCAATAATGGCGACTTTGGCTTGCTGAAGCTAGTTTCTGATGCGGTGAAGCAGATGAGTGAGGGTGAATTATTGCAGATTGAAAAGGCTCGCCGACTGGATATCGATGAAAAGGTGTATTATGAGGTGATCCGTCAAAAGACTGCTTCCCTAATTGCTTCATGCTGTGCATGTGGTGCTGCCTCTGCGGGTGCCAATGATCAAACGGTTGAGAAAATGCGTCTTTTTGGTGAAAAGGTGGGCATTGCCTTCCAGATCAAAGATGACCTGTTCGACTTTGGGACTGATGATATTGGGAAACCATTGGGAATTGATATCAAGGAGAAAAAAATTACCTTACCCTTAATTTATGCCTTGAATAAGTCGGGAAGCGCTGAAAAGAAGAGAATTATCAATCTGGTAAAGAATCATAATGAGGAATCTGAAAAGGTTTCTGAAATTATCAATTTTGTCCGCAATAGCGGAGGGATGGATTATGCCAGATCTCAAATGGAGATGTATCAAAATGAAGCCTTTGCTATCTTAAATGAATTTCCGGAACACGAATCACGAAAGGCTCTCGAAAAACTGGTCCGATTTACCACTGAACGTAAAAAATAAAAATGGCTAACGAATACCTATTTTTTGCCAGCTTTCTGCTGTTTATTGTCCTAATGCTTTCTATAGACCTCGGACTGTTTAATAAAAAGGCCCATAAAGTAAGCATGAAAGAAGCTGCCGTGATGAGCTTTATCTGGGTGAGCTTTGCACTGGGTTTTTACTTTTTACTGATTACCAATGGCGAGATTTTGCATGGAATCAGCAATTTTGAACAGCTACAGGAGTTTACGACCAAAAATCTTCATAACATTAGACTTATTCCCAATAATTATGCAGAGAGCCTAACTGTCTATAATCAGAATCTAGGACTGGAGTTTATCACAGGTTATGTTATTGAATATGCGCTTTCGGTAGATAATATCTTTGTGATGGTGCTTATTTTCACCGCTTTTAATGTAGATGAAAAATACTACCATCGGGTGCTTTTCTGGGGCATCATTGGTGCCGTATTCATGCGTTTTATGTTCATTTTCTTGGGTTCTACCCTAATTAATGAATTTGGTTGGATTATGTATATTTTCGGGGCCTTCTTGATCTATACCGGAATTGGGATGTTCATTGGCAAAGACGAGGAGGAGGAGATCGATACGGAGAATCATAAGGTGGTTCGTTTTGCTTCCAAACACTTCGCTGTTTACCCGGAGTATGCTGGAAATAAGTTCTTCATAAAGGTAGACGGTGCCAAGATGGTGACCCCACTTTTTATTGTGTTGCTGATTGTAGAGTTCACCGATTTAATTTTTGCGGTCGATTCTATTCCGGCGATCTTTGCAGTTACCAAAGACCCTTACATTGTCTTTTTCTCTAATATTTTTGCCATCCTGGGATTGCGTTCCATGTTCTTCCTCTTGGTTAACGTGATTCATAAATTCCATTTCTTGAAGGTGGGATTAGCCTTTCTACTGGTCTTTATCGGTACAAAAATGCTGGCACACCATTGGCTTACCCTATGGGGTTTCTCAACCATGCATTCGTTATTTGTGATATTGTTGATTCTTACCACAAGTATTGTGGCTTCGTTGGTGTTTCCTAA
>CAIJME010000475.1 GCA_903821625.1 uncultured Sphingobacteriales bacterium
AAACAGTCTTCACATTCTCATTTAAATAATCATTTTCAATTAGCCCATCACGCATTCTAACAATCCTGTGCGCATGCTGAGCAATATCTTCTTCATGCGTAACCAGGATAATAGTATTGCCTTTGGAATGTATCTCTTCGAGTAATCCCATAATCTCAACAGAAGTCTTCGTATCAAGATTTCCAGTAGGTTCATCTGCAAGAATGATAGAAGGATTATTTACAAGGGCTCTGGCCACAGCAACACGCTGACGCTGACCTCCGGATAATTCATTTGGCTTGTGGTGAACTCTGTTTCCAAGCCCGACACTTTCAAGGGTTTTTTGAGCCCTATCATCTCGTTCTTTTCTTCCAATTCCAGCGTAAACCAATGGAAGTGCTACATTTTCAAGTGATGATGAGCGGGGAAGTAAATTAAAGGTCTGGAACACAAAACCAATTTCCTTATTTCTGATCTCAGCAAGTTCACTGTCGGTCATTTGACTAACCTGATTTCCATTTAATATGTATATTCCTTTCGTTGGCGTATCTAAACAACCAAGAATATTCATCAGCGTTGATTTACCTGAGCCCGACGGACCCATGAGGGCTACGAATTCACCCTTATTTATAGTTAAAGAAACAGATTTCAAGGCATGAATAGTTTCCGCCCCAATTACATATTTCCTACCGATGTCTGTTAAAGTGATAAGAGGATCTTGAGCCATATTTTTGTTTTTAGACTGACTGTATAGATGAATTGTTACAGTATCTGATAAATTAGGGCTTATTAATTACTTTGGCAACCCTAAAGAACTTACCGTCTTGTTTAGGTGCATTTTTTAATCCTACAGCTCTGGTAATCTCCTGATTTATTTCATCATCACGCAAAACATTGATCTCATCATTCATATAGACCAGGGGTTCAACTCCACTAGTATCCACCTCATTTAGTTTATCCATGAAAGCCAGAATTTTACTCATGTCATCTAAAAGACCCTGCTTTTCATCTTCTTGCACCTCAAGTCTAGCCAAATGGGCAATTTTATCGATTGTTTCCGGACTTAATTTCATTAATAATTATATTTAATTAGGAATTAATGGATATGAAATTACTATTTATTTTGCTGAGCATTAAGCTGAGTAGATATAACTTCATAAACTTTACTTTTCAACTCTTCAGCATCTGTTAAAGTTAAAGCAGATGTATCTATTGGAGCGTGAACGCAAATATCGCAAATACCCGGACTAGTTCCATATCGCTTTCCATCATCCCACATTAAATTCCAGTTATTACAAATAGTTACGGGTAAAATATGTACTCCATGTTCAATGGCAAGTTTAAAAGGTCCATTTTTAAATGGCTGTAAAACAGGCGGGTAATTTTCACTGATCATTCCTTCAGGAAAAATCACGACATTTTTACCCTCCTTTAAACTTTCCTCGGCTTTTTTAAAAGCTCTGAAGGCTGACATTTTACTTTCTCTGTTTAAAGGAATATCAATTGTGCGGAAGTAAATGCCTGTAATGTAATTATCAAGAAGTTCTTCCTTGCCAAGAAATACATAATTACGTTTTGCCAGTAGTATAATTGCTGTTATATCGAGGTTTGAGGTATGATTTGCACAGATAATATATCTTTTAGACCAATCAATTTTTTCGTCATAGCTGTAGCGAAATAAAAAACCTGATAAAACCGAACTTAAATAACTGAATATCCATCGCATTCGATTCATCCCATGAAATTTTACAGGACTGCGAGAAAAATAAAAAATGATTGGATAAAGACTCGTGAATACTAGAGCGAGCCAAACCTGAAAATAGTAAAGATGTACGCTTTTAAAAAGTCTTTTCATTCATTCAAAAATACAAAAATCTAGGGAGCTTTTAAACAAAAGGGAGGGATTGCAAACCCTTTGAGCCTCGGTTACAGAAAAAATACTTATTTTTGAAGCTTATGGAAACTGTTGTTAGTGGTATCCGCAGTACCGGTAAACTGCATTTAGGGAATTTTTATGGCGCTGTAAAAAACTTTGTACAGATGCAGAATGAATTCAACTGCTATTTTTTTATTGCAGACTATCATTCATTGACCACACACCCAACTCCCGAGGATCTCCACGGCAACATAAGGCAAGTATTGATCGAGTATCTGGCTGCAGGTATTGACCCCGAAAAAGCAACAATTTATGTTCAATCAGATGTTCCTGAAATCGCAGAGTTATACTTATATCTGAACATGAATGCCTATCTAGGTGAACTTGAAAGAAGTACCTCATTCAAGGATAAAGTTCGTGCTCATCCAGACAATGTAAATGCAGGATTATTAACCTACCCTGTTTTAATGGCTGCTGATATCCTGATTCATAAGGCCACAAAAGTACCCGTAGGCAAAGATCAGGAGCAACATCTAGAAATGTCAAGAACCTTTGGCAATAGATTCAATAGGCTCTATAATAAAGAATACTTCCCGGAACCATTTGCCTATAATTTCACTGAAAAACTGGTAAAAGTACCCGGACTTGATGGCAAAGGCAAAATGGGGAAATCAGAAGGTGAAGGCAATGCTGTTTATCTTTCAGATGAACCTGAGGTAATCAGAAAAAAAGTAATGAGGGCTGTAAGCGACAGTGGTCCAACAGAAGAAAATCAGCCAAAAGCTGAGTCCATTCAAAATCTATTTGACCTCATGAAAATTGTTTCTTCAGAAAGCACATATAATCATTTTGACCAGCTATACGCAAATTGCGGAATCAGATACGGCGATTTTAAAAAGCAACTAGCTGAAGACATGATCATTGCCACGGCTCCAATTCGTGAACGAATAAATGAGATAGCAAAAGATGAAACTTATTTACGACAGGTTGCCCGTTTCGGAGCTATTAAAGCACGAGAAAGCGCATCAAAAACAATTAGAGAAGTAAGGGAAATAATTGGATTTAAAACTTTTTAAATTCCCTTCATTAAAAAACTATTTGTATTTTCAGACACAATTAGCGGCCGTCGCTAAACACATACCGGAAACATCATGCATATTGCTATAGTTGGAAATATTGGGGCTGGCAAAACTACCCTGACAGAGTTGCTTGCAAAGCATCTGAATTATGAAGCTCAGTTTGAAGCTGTTGACAATAACCCTTATCTAGAAGATTTTTATAGCGATATGAAAAGGTGGAGCTTTAATTTACAGATCTATTTCTTAAACAGTCGTTTTCAACAAATTCTTGAATTACAGAACACCCAACGGAATATCATACAGGATAGAACGATATATGAGGATGCCTATATTTTTGCCGAAAATCTACATGATATGGGCTTAATGACCACCAGGGATTACGAAAACTATCGTTCAATTTTCGAGAATATCACATCTTTTATTAAGCCGCCAGATTTGTTAATTTATCTGAAAGCATCAGTTCCTACTCTGGTAAACAACATACAGAGACGTGGCAGAGAATATGAGGCAGGAATTCGCCTAGATTACCTTTCTAAACTGAATGATAAATATAAAAAATGGATCGACTCTTACACAAAAGGTAAGCTATTGGTACTTGATAAAGATAAACTTGACTTTGCAAACAAACCTGAAGACCTCGGCTTTGTAATCAATAGTATTGAACGCGAGATCCATGGTTTATTTTAGTCAATACCAATAATTTCAAAAGCCGATGAAGATCCTCGGAATTATCCCGGCTCGTTTTGAATCCAGTCGATTTCCCGGTAAACCACTTGTTGATATTGCTGGGAAAAGCATGATTCAAAGGGTATATGAACAATGTCAAAAGTCTTCCCGATTAGACAAGGTACTTGTGGCAACAGATGATCTACGTATTTTGGATCATTTAAAAAGCTTTGGTGGCGAAGGAATAATGACTTCATCAAAACATACTAGTGGAACTGATCGGTGTGGAGAAGTTGCCGAACAATTTCCTGAATTTGATATCCTGGTTAATATACAGGGCGATGAACCCATGATCGATCCACACCAAATTGATCTGCTCTGCTCCTGCTATGACAATCTCAATACCCGAATTGCAACG
>CAIJME010000476.1 GCA_903821625.1 uncultured Sphingobacteriales bacterium
AAATTCTGGGTGGTAAAATTGATTTTGTTCTTCACTCCATTGGAATGAGCGTCAATATCCGTAAAAAGATTCCTTACCCTGAGTTAAACTATGAATATTTCCAAAAGGGAATTGACGTTTCAGCAATGTCATTGCATAAAATGCTGAGCGTTGCAAAGAAAATGGATGCCATTAATGAATGGGGAAGTGTGGTAGCCCTTACCTATATGGCTGCACAGCGTACCTATCCTTTCTATACAGATATGGCTGATATCAAAGCCATGCTCGAGTCGATTGCCAGAAGTTTCGGTTATCATTATGGACTGGATAAAAAAGTGCGAATCAACACTGTTTCTCAATCGCCAACCAAAACCACTGCCGGTACAGGAATTAAAGGTTTTGGCAGTTTTTACGACTATGCAGATGCAATAGCCCCTTTGGGTAATGCTGATGCAGAATCATGTGCAGATTACTGTATTACTTTATTCTCGGATCTGACCCGAATGGTTACCATGCAGAACTTATTTCACGATGGCGGGTATTCATCTACAGGTGTAAGTGATGACGTGATGTACAGATTAGGGGTAGAGAATGGTGAGGGTTAATATCTGAAGAATAGAATTAGAAATTTTCTCATTCTCAATTGCACATAAGTATGTTTATTGATGTGTAAATTGGGGAGTTTTTATAGTTTGAGCTTTAAGATTAATTTCTGTTCTGAATTTAATAATACTCTGGGTGTTACCCGCTAGGGCGGGTCGGGCTCTACGTTACAATCTTTTTCTGCTTCGCATAAAAAGGATTTCCACTTCGATCCCTAACGCTCTAAACACCGTACACATCTAAAAAAAAGACCCTTTGATGAGTTAAAAAAATATTCCTTTGTGAGTTAAATGTATATTTTAATTATGTCGGATTCATAATACTCATACAGGAAAATCCTATTAAATGATGACGCAAAAAAAAAGCTGACAGTTGCATCTGTCAGCCCTTTTTAGGAGATAGTCAATTAAAATAGTTTATTCCTCTTTCTTTTCTTCTTTCTTCCTTTTATGACTTTTAATTTTAGCTAGAATAAGAATCTCTTCTTTTTCTTTATCATAATCAACTTCCATAGTATCTCCTTCTGTCAGCTCCCCTTTCAAAATCTCTTCAGCAATTGGATCTTCTAGATGTTTTTGAATAGCACGTTTCAAAGGACGGGCCCCAAAATTAGAATCGTATCCTTTTTCTGCGATGAAATCTTTTGCCGCATCGGTCAATGTTATGGTATAACCCAAACTTTGAATCCTGTCGAACAGAGACTTCAGTTCAATATCAATGATCTTAAATATATCATCTTTAGTCAATGAATTAAATACGACCACATCATCCACACGGTTCAGAAATTCGGGGGCAAAAGCGCGTTTCAATGCATTTTCAATAACACCTCTTGAATAAGTATCTGCCTGCGAGGCCTTTGCACCAGTACTGAAACCAACACCCTGGCCAAAATCTTTTAACTGACGAGCACCAATATTTGAAGTCATGATGATGATAGTATTTCTAAAATCTACCTTCCGACCCAAGCTATCGGTCAGCTGGCCTTCATCAAGAACCTGTAAAAGAATATTAAACACGTCAGGGTGAGCTTTTTCGATCTCATCAAGTAAAACAACAGCATAAGGTTTTCTTCTGACTTTTTCTGTCAGCTGTCCGCCTTCTTCATATCCAACATATCCTGGAGGCGCTCCAACCAAACGTGAAACAGCAAATTTCTCCATGTACTCACTCATGTCAACCTGGATCAAAGCATCCTCGGTATCAAACATGAAGCGAGCCAGTTCTTTGGCTAACTCGGTTTTTCCAACCCCAGTCGGTCCAAGAAAAATGAATGAACCAATTGGCTTTTTAGGATCTTTTAATCCAGCACGGGTACGCTGAATTGCTTTTGTTAATTTCTTTACTGCATCTTCTTGACCGATAACCCTACTATT
>CAIJME010000477.1 GCA_903821625.1 uncultured Sphingobacteriales bacterium
GCATATAAATTGATTGGGCAAGATTTAACTGATCTGATATTGTTTTGATAGACCTTTGGGCAAGATTACGCTGTAGTTTTGCATTTTTTACCTGCATGGCATTTTGTTCATTTAATAAACTACTCTGAAGTGCATTGTTGTTTAATTCAAATCTTTTTTGATTCACTTTTTGCTGTGATACAGCTCCGTTAAACAATGGAAACGAAAGCTGTAATCCGGCAAAGCCAACAGGATAGAATTTTAAAAATGAATTGGGCTGTTTGTCGTATCCAAAACCGGTGGTTCCATAAGTTCCGAATAAAGAAATCATTGGCAATTTGGACTTTTTCAATGTGTTGAGTTCAACTTTCAGCAAGTGGTTTTGTATTTCAGATACCCGAACATCTATGCTGGAAAATGTCTGATAGTCTACAGGAAGTTGAAACTGTAAAGTTGGATCTATTTGAATATTCCTTTCAATAGATAAACCCATAGCAAATTTAAGGGCATTTAAGATCTGCTGATATTTGCTATTGACCGCTTCCTTTTGGGTATTCAATTGTGTTACCTGTAATTCAGACTTACTCAGATCTGTACCCTTCACAAGTAATTGCTCATGCAGAAGTTTCATATTGTTCAATAGCAATTTAGAGTTCAACAAATTACTATCAATAAAAGCTTCCTGATGATACAGGATACTGGCATTATAGTATAAATTGGCTATTTCAAAAAATACCTGCTCTTCGGTTTTTTGAAGTTGAAGATGAGTAAGTTCTGATGCTATCTTGCT
The DNA here is from genome assembly GCA_903821625.1 of uncultured Sphingobacteriales bacterium. Taxonomy (GTDB): domain Bacteria; phylum Bacteroidota; class Bacteroidia; order Sphingobacteriales; family Sphingobacteriaceae; genus Daejeonella. The sequence goes on from CAIJME010000477.1 coordinate 770, forward strand.
TGTTTGGATCGATCCATTAACCTGTGCATTATACAAGGGCATGGTTAGCTGCACATTGGCATTCATGTTATGGGGAACTCCAAATCTGGCCTCTTTAAACTGCCCATCCGGACCACCGAATACCGACAAAGGCAATAACTGATAGGGCAGATCCGCAAAATATTTATAATCAGCATTTGCTGATACCCTGGGAATCAACCCAGCTCTTGCTTCCTTATACTTTTCATCTCCAATAGAGATTGAATTCCTGCCAATTTTAAGGTTATAATTATTAACCTGTGCAGTGTCAATACATTGCTGTAATGTTAAAATCTGTGCATTTGCGACTGTTAACCCGGATATCCAGAACAAGAGAAACAAATATTGTTTGTGAACGCTTACTAACATAATGAGTTATTTTATTTATAATTCTATTCGCTGATTATTTTCTTGTACCTCCGTGGCCACCAGCGACAATCACTAAAATTTTCAAGCTCAGATAAATGAATCTGAAAAATTGAATAAAAGGATTCCGCATTCGGGAATGCTCTGCTTTTGATATTATTTGTGTCATGATCTTGATTTTTATTCCGGAATTAACCACCAGAAAGGTTTCATTTTAGCTTTATATAAGAATGCATAATGTAAAATTAATTTCAACCAGTGACCTGCAAGTCCCATGTCACCAAATGTCTTCTTCAGATCCCGACCATGTGTATGTTTATACTTATTATAATCGGGCACAATTGGAAATGTAGTCATACTGATTCCATTACCCTCTAGCAAACCATAGCCGGCAGATGCTATACAAGCGGCCCCCATATTACCCAAAGAACCCTTATGATTTAAACTAATTTCTTGTGATGAGGCTCCGCTTTTGATAGTGTCAATGATATTATCAGAAACAATTTTTGCTGTTATACCTGAAGGCATTCCGGTTCTTGGAGGAGATGGGTAGATCTCCGTGCCATTTTTGCTTTTACGAGGCCTGGAAATAGCATGTGGAGGTGCAAAGGCAATTCCGGGAGCAAAAATATTTTTGAATGAAGGATTTTGATAGGTCTCCGGCCAGTCCTGAACAGACCATTCCTCATAAGGTTTTGCTGAATAATCAGCATCCACAATCATGAAACCCTTAAAGAGCTTATCCGTTATATCATTATTAACTTTGTCGTATGCTTTAAATCCGTGTCCTGCAAAGGAAGGAATCAGCATTGCAAAATCGAATGCTTCGGTTTTATGATCCCCATCGAGATTTTCATATAAAACCTTTCCATCCTCTACCTTATAAACTCCTGCACCTAAGATCCATTTAATACCACGGTCGGCGAAAACCATTTCAACCATATCACTTGACTCAAGCGTTTTATTTCCATAAGTAAGGAGCATCCCATCCATTCCAAAGTCGCCTAACTGAAATTCATTCGAAATCCAGGTAACATCTATTTTGTCTCTGACATTAAATTTGACCAGCTCTTTTTCTACATTCAATATATACTCAAATGCGGCACCCTGGCAGGTAGCCCTTGCATGACCTGTTCCGATAAGTATTTTAGCCCTATTACCAGATGATTTTACCAGCTTGATCAGTTGATGTAATGCTTCGGATGCATGTATGGCATGATCGTATGTGCATACAGAAAAGGCTTTGTTTGTACTTGGATTTAAACCTTCTGTCAAATCAAATGCAAGCCTGGGGCCTGTGGCATTGATCAAATAGTCATAATTTACATCCTCTTGAACACCAGCATTTTCCCCATAGATATATTCAACCTTCACAAATGGCTTATTTTCTATGCTGCTGCCCTCCGGATGAAACGAAACTACCTTGGCTTGCTTATATCCAATACCATGTTTTTTATACACAGGTTCAAGAGGAAAAGAAACATCACTCACATTCATCCTGCCAATTCCAACCCAAATATTGGAAGGTACCCATTGATAATTCCTGTTTGGCGAAACAACCAGAATTTCATGTTCTCCGGATAATTTTCTTCTCAAATGGCTGGCTGCTGTATGACCGGCAATGCCAGCTCCCAGAATTACAATTTTTGACATGATATGGCTATTTAATACTATAAATACTACTTTATAAGAATCAGCTGACTGTCATCAATCCCCTTCACCCAATGTTTAACCATTGCCTCAATATGTATAAAATCACCGGGGAATAGGGTCTCTTTTAAGCCCTTTTCATTTTCAAAGACAAGCTCTCCATCAATACATAATAATAATGCTGGAACTTTTGAAACATGTTCCTTTAATTCCTTACCAGCCTTGATTTGTAAAGCAATTGTACCTTCTCCTGTTCCCTTAAAAATTGATACTGCAGATACATCCTTATTCACCGGGTGTAGTTCTTTTATATTCATCTCAATATCATTAAACAATTATAACAAGCATTTAGTTTGATTTGTTCCGGATCAGAATAAGCAGACTTTCAATCATATGATCTCCTTTAATTCTAATGTCAAAATCAAAATTTGCGACACGCCATTTAAATATCTGTAACCTGAAAGTACCCATGACTATATTAAGCAGATCCTCTGTACTAACAGAATTAGTGAAAATATTCTCATTCTGCCCCTCCTTAATTATAGGCATGAGATGCTTCATTTTCACACTCATTATTCGTATTATCTTCTCATTGATCTTCTGGCTCTCTTCTATTAGTCCGTCAGAAAAAACAGCAACCACGAAATGAGGGTTCTCAGTAAAAAAGGAAAACTGAGACTTGAAAATAGTTATGAATTTTTCTTCGGTAGATTGCTCCTCAGTAATAACCCTTAAAAATCTATCTTCCATATCTTTAGCAAGGTATTCAAGCAAGGTTAGAATAATCTCCTCCTTACTTTCAAAATGCCTGTATATGGCACTCTCGGAAAACTTCATTTCCTTAGCCAAATTCTTTATTGTTAAACCGCTTAGACCTGAAGCAGTTAATATTTTACCTGCAGCTTCTATAATTTCAAGCTGTCTGTCTGATATCGATCTTATCATGGTCGTATACATTTGAGACTAATATTCATTTTAAAAATCATGTTCAGTCGTAAAAATGGAATGTGAATCATCAATTCAATATGTTAGTGAGTATTCACTTACAAATATAAAAACATTTTATTCAGTAAACAAAAATATTTTTAGCGATTTAATTAGTGTTAAAATTTGAGGTTAAAAGAGCGATACAGCAGGAAGCAAATGTAGGATTACAGATATTACAAATTTGCAATACATATTGCGGTAACTCACGGAAAGATCAGTGCCTTACCGGAAGTACTTGATAAAGAGATCAAGTACACCACAACTAACGGAGAAAGGATTCTGAATTTCAACAAAGCAGAAATGTTGAAATCTCTTGAAGGCATTCAAAATGTTGAGCAAAACTGTACTACCGAATATAGTATAGTTGAAACTACTCCAACTATCAGTGTGGTGAAAGTGACCATGAAATACGAAGGATTCTCAAAAATTACCTATTTAAACCTGGCAAATACTTCCAAAGGATGGAAGATCACAAGCATTTCCACATCGTTTATTTAAAGATACAAATACAAAAAAGCCCAAATCTTAATAAGATTAGGGCTTTTTGTGTTTTATAGAAATCTGAAACAAATCATATTGATCTTAACTATTTTAATCAATAGTTTTAAGGGTCGTATCTCAGCATACTCAGAACAGCAAAAAAGTATATTTAAATTAAGCCGTAGCAACCAATTTACTGGTGCTTCTATAAATGTAATTCGCGTAAATATGTCTTCTGGCAAATCTGCCAGGCGAATCGGCATTAATTAACTTTACATAAACAGCTTTAGGCACATCGAAATATTCATAAATACTACCATCTGCAAAACTTACGGTCAAGATCTGATTTTTGTATTCAAAATCTGCGATCCC
>CAIJME010000478.1 GCA_903821625.1 uncultured Sphingobacteriales bacterium
AGGACTTATGGAAGGTGCAGGTTACTAAATGGGATTTGTTAAACTTTATAATTTTTGACCAGCTATGAGATTACTGAATAAGGTAGCAATTGTAACAGGAGCTGCTGAATCGATCGGAAAAGCTATTGCAATTCGTTTTGCTCGGGAAGGCGCAAGCGTAGTGGTTAATTATCGAACCAAAGCTGATTTGGCAGCAAAAGTTGTTTTGCAAATCCAGGCATTCGGTGGCAAGGCAATTGCTTTTTGTGCTGATGTTTCCAATGAGATAGAAGTACAACTTATGATTCAAAAAACAATTGAAACATATGGTAAGGTAGATATTTTAGTAAATAATGCAGGAATAGATCCACGTAAAAAGTGGGATGAAATTTCAGTTGAAGATTGGGATCATGTCATGGCGACTAATGTAAGATCCCAATTCATATGCGCTAAGGCTGTATTTCCTTCTATGAAGCTACAAGAGTATGGAAAGATCATAAATGTTTCATCTGTCGTTTTCTTAACTGGACAAAAAGGGTACGTCCATTATGTAGCTTCTAAGGGAGCGATCATCGGATTTACTCGGGCACTTGCAAACGAAGTCGGAATACATCACATTAATGTCAATGCCATTATTTTAGGCGCAATAGAAACCGAAAATGAATTGGTGAAATTAGGGTCATCTGATGCTCAAAAAATGGCAACGACAATGTTAATGGATGTTCAGGCAATTCCTCAAAGAATTCAGACCAGTGACATTGAAGGAATGTTTTTATTCCTGGCTTCGAATGATAGTGATTTAATTACAGGACAATCAATGAATATTGATGGTGGATGGATGATGTACTGATCATCATCGTTTACAACATAGTTAAACCAAATTACATGAGGGTTGCATTATTAGGTATCGTACATGAATCAAATACCTTCGTAATTGATCCTACTACACTCAAAAAAATTGAGGAAAGTCGATTATTTTTTGATCATGATATAATTCTGAATTATCGAAATTCTTTTCATGAATTGGGCGGGATGATTGAGGTGTTGGAAATGAACGAAATAGAAATAGTTCCCATCCTTTATGCTGAAGCTACTCCTGGCGGTAAAGTCACTAAGGATGCTTTTCACTTTCTTTTACATGAGGCTATGACCAGGGTAAAACAACAACTGCCTTTTGATGGTATCCTCGTGGTTCCACATGGCGCTGCTGTTTGCGAAGCATGTGATGATATGGATGGTTACTGGCTTAGTCAATTGAGAGCAATTATTGGGCCTCAAATACCTATTATCGGAACACTCGATCCTCATGCAAACGTAAGTCAACTGATGATTCAATCAACAGATGCACTTGTAGCGTATAAAACAAATCCACATATTGATCAGAGAACCGTAGGCATGGAAGCTGCTACGATCATGGTTGATTTTTTACTGGGTAACATTAAACCAATACAATCGTTTTCTTCATTACCACTTGTCATTGGTATAGAGCAGCAATATTCTGAAAAGGATCCATATAAATATTTGTTACAATTGTCTGCAGAGATATGTAAAATGGAAGGGATCCTTTCTGCTAGTATCATATTGGGATTTCCTTATGCCGATGTGTATGAAATGGGCGCATCACTTATTGTCATATCTGATGGGGATAAGGAGATAGGGCAACTTGCAATTGGTATCTTTGAGGATTACATATTTTCCAATAAAAATTTATTTATTGGTGTCAAACATGATATATCTTCTATCATTCCTAAAATGTCTTCAATAGAAAAGCCCATCTTATTATTAGATATGGGTGATAATGTAGGGGGAGGGGCACCGGGAAATAGCATTTTTTTACTTGATAAATTAGACGAAGCAGGAATTCATAATATTTTTATCTGCATTTTTGATCCGGATTGTGTCAATAGTTTGATGGGTGTTGAGATAGGCTCTTCAGTTGAAATTATTTTTGGTATTAACCCCGAAACGTTTTATTTAAGTACACGAAGGGTCACCTTATTGTGGAAGGGGAATGGGAAATTTGATGAACTTAAGCCCAGGCATGGTGGACAAATTCATTTTGACATGGGCAATATTGCGATCGTCAAAACAGTCAATCAGGATATTGTAATGCTCACATCACTAAGAATTGCCCCATATAGCTTGGAACAGCTTTTAGCATTTAATATTGATCCTACTTCATTTCATGTAATTATCGCAAAAGGCGTGAATGCACCCATCGCTGCATACGCTGAAATTTGCAACAATATTTTTCAAGTCAATACCCCTGGAGTTACCCAAGCCGATATGACTAAGTTCATTTACAAAAAAAGACGAAAACCTTTATTTCCTTTTGAAAATGATTAATTGTGACATTTTTTAAATTCTTGTATGTCTAATATATCTTATACTAATTCTGCTCTCCTGTTGGAACGGGCCAAAAAAGTAATAGCAGGCGGGG
>CAIJME010000479.1 GCA_903821625.1 uncultured Sphingobacteriales bacterium
GCACGTGTCATCCTGAACAAAGTGAAGGAACTTAGCTGCTACGAAAGCAAAATTCTGCTAAGAACTACGAAGGTCCCTCAACTGCTGAAGGGCAGGTTTCGGGATGACATTTGCTTTAAATTTTTATTATTTTTTTTTAAAGCGCTGTGCACGTGTCATCCTGAACAGCAGGCAGGCAATGCCGCGCCAAAGGTTTATGAATATGAAGCCAAATTTTCTTATCTGTTCATAATAATGGGATATTGACAGACATAAAAAAACCAGACAATACCTGTCTGGTTTTTTTATGATAAAGCTGTTTATTAATTATTTTTAATCCAAAGGACGAACCGTAGGAAGTACAATACTGCTCAGGCGCACTCCACCATGATGTATAGTTTGTTGAGCTATCCGAACTCGGTCACTAGTACCAAAAGGATCTCCAGTATTTGGGTTTCGGTCAAACTGCGGAAAATTACTTGACGTTATATCAATACGAATGCGATGTCCTGGCTTAAATACATTTGCAGTTCCTGTTAATTCGATATCATATTCATATACCTGATTCGGTGTCAACAATTTGATTTTATCCAAACCTTCACGGAATCTGGCTCTTAAAATACCTTCTGAAATAGGCATTGCTGCACCATCAGGCGAAACGTCTACCAATTTGATCATCCAATCAGTGTCAGGACCATCTGTTGCGGCAAATAATTTCATTTTTACAGGTCCTGCAATGGTAATGGGAGTTTTTAGGAATTCAGAAGTGTATACCAATACATCCTGCTTGCGCTCAAGTGGCCTTTGATCATAAGGTCCTGCCTGAGTTGGTGTACCACAGCAATTATTTCCTCCCAAGGTCATAACCGGCGCTTTCGGGTCATAGGTATATTTGTCTGTTCCTGCAGATTTTGGAGCATCAAAGCTTAATGTTCCATTACCGCGAGAAGAATTGGCACTTCCGCCGCTACTTAGGTAAAGATTTTTATACACGGTTCCAGGGATAGGATAATCCTTTTCACTACGCCATTTATTGATACCCATATAAAATAATTGAACTGGATCTTCCAAGTCTAAACCATTTTTGATCCCTTTCAAGTGGAAATCATAAAACTGAAGCTCTCTTTCAAACATTTTCATGTTTGCAGAAGCACCAAAATCAACCGTACCAAATGCCTGAGATGGGCCATGACCCCATGGACCAATGATCATTCGCGCACCAGCACGGGCTGCAGGTGTTGCAGCTTTGTTTTTCATCCCGATATAACCGTTTATCGTTCCCATTAAAAAAATGTCAAACCAACCGCCATAGGTATGAGCAGGTACATTCATTTTAGAGAAATTCTCTTCATCACTTATCGATTTCCAATAATCGTCATAGCTCTCATGATTGATCCAATCGCGGTAATGTTTTACCGCATAACCCGATGCCTTTAAGTCGACATCCTTTAATGGAAGATGCCAAAGAATACTTTCATATTTCAGCTCTTCAGGAGTATAGGCTTCAGTATGCCAGTATTGAGGAAGCATGATTCGGTTTGGCATACGAACCACGCCCCAGCCAAAATTAAAGCTTAAGCGAAAGGCCCCACCCATGGTTAACCAGTTAGCATAAATATTTGTAGAAGCTACACCAGGAAAAGCTGCAACCAGATGCGGAGGAGTAGCACTCATGGCAGCCCATTGATTATGACCTAAATAACTACCACCCTGAGTTGCTATTTTTCCGTTTGAAAAAGGTTGTGCAGCCGCCCACTCAATCACGTCGTAACCATCTTTTGATTCGTCGCGAAATGGTTCCCATTGGCCTTCGCTTTCATAACGACCTCTGATATCAGCAAATACAACGGCATATCCCTGCTGTGCAAATCTGATCTTATCTTGATGGCCACCATCACGTTGTACACCATAACAGGTACGAACCACAATAGTTGGATATTTTCCAGGTTTTGCTGGCAAATAAACATCCGCAAATAACTTAACACCATCTCTAAGAACAATGGTTTTATAACGCTCAATACGAACCTCATTATTTTCTGGTCTTCTGAGCAACTCTGGGATAGTAGTATTAATCCCCAATTTATTGTCACGCAATAAATCTGATTGATCAGAACTTTGTTCTGCAGATGCAAAAGCCAAAAACTGATTTCCTGAATCTTTTAATTGGTTGGTTTGACTCTGAACAGAGATCCCGCAAACGAGCAATAAGTTCAGCAGCAA
>CAIJME010000480.1 GCA_903821625.1 uncultured Sphingobacteriales bacterium
GGTCATCCAATAGTTTTGCGTCCGGTATCTAGCGAAGATGCAATGACTGCGGATTGGTCGAGATTGCCTTATGACGTACTAGCAAAAATCTCTAATCGAATCACAAATGAAGTGGCTGGAATCAATCGAGTTACTTTAGATATTACGAGCAAACCACCAGGAACTATTGAGTGGGAATAGATCTTCCCTATAGGCTGGCTCAAAGAGTAGGGACCTCCAACTAAAGGATCGCCGATGAAACGTTCAAAGAAGATAAGAGTTTTCTTTGCGAGCGTTTCCCTAATTTTAACTTTACTAACACTTAATTTAGCGCCAGCTTCTTCAGCTGGAATTCCAGATGAAGAATGGCAAAAATCAGGACCACCAACAAGTTCTCCGAGCTGGGGCTTTTTATCTCGTGCCATAACAGAGACTTCTGTAGAATTTGCGCATCCTTATCTGATGAGTTTTACGGCTGACAAATATGAAGTTGGAATTGGGAAAGTTTTAAAAGTTAAAAAATGCAATTCAATGCCTACCACTGAATGTCCATTAACAGAATTTCAAAGGTATTCTACGCCGCTTGGAATGTGTGCTGGGGACGAAGGAGATTGTATAGAATCTGTCACCGCTAAAAACTTTGAGGGAAAAAATCTATCGGTAAGATTCTTACGGAATTTCGCAGAAAAAACTGGATGGGAATTTGAGGGAGACAGAAAATTAAATTTGCCCAAATCTGGGCAACAATTTCTAGTAGACATACCAGATGCGCCACACGCTGGTGGTACACAGTATTTAATATCCTCAGTTCTCACTGGAACTAAAATGCCAGATTGGTCAACTTTCAATACCGTTAATATGGAAACTGCAATTTGGCCAGTAAAGATCACATACGGGAATTATCAAATTTCAGAACAGAGTTTAAATCCAGCTAATTATTCTGCGCTTGGAACAGGCAGGAGTAATGGGAGTCAATGTAGTGGCGTGGGCAATACTTATACTCAATGTGCAATTCCGGTAGCTGCTCCACTGGACGTTGAATTTTCACTCAACTTGAGATTTTCAACTAAAATTTCTGGCTGGCTTCATGGAAGGCTCCGTGAAGTCTCGGGGGAAATCTCTAAAAATTCAGACGGAATGCAGCTGCTTCATGTGTCTGCGAAGTTTGTCAAAGTGCCAACAATTTTTGGATGGGTTGAGAAGAGTGTCGCTCCAACAAATTTAACTGAGTTCTACGGGACTTTTGACCCATTTTGGCTGAATATGGGTAATGGTTATGGTTGCCCAACTAGTGATTGCACGCCTACTTCATGGTTACGTAATCCATCTTATAGTGACAAGGGCATGAAAGAATTTGCTCTTTGGCTACCCATAGTCAATAACAAAGCTGTGGCAGCACCAACCACCTGGTATATGAGAACAACCGATAATGATTCAACAGCAAAATGTTCGGCGATTACGAGTGAAAAATTAGTTGGAATTGTAAGTACTAATGCGACTGCATATTTGCCAGGGCCACCGAGTTTTAATGCTGCGGACGAAATTTTGGATTATAAAGTTTTAGCGCCACATTATTTGGCTGATGGTTCAGAATTTCTCGGGACTTATGATTTGATGATAGATGCTGATTATGCCAGATGTTTGTATGGATTCTCATACTCCCCAATCAAGGCAAGCATTTCTGTGCTATCCGAATCGGGTACTGTACAAATCGCTACAGAATCTATCTTTGAGAGAAATAATTTTATTTATCTAGGTGCCTATGGATTCAAATTCTCTTCTCCAACAATTAGAGTCAAATTAACCCAAGAGAAGCCAAAAGAAGTAGAACTGCCAAAAGAAGCATTGAAAGTGGAAGAAAAAGCAGCAGTCATTTTAACTCCTAAAAAAGTAAATAAAATAAAAACAATTACATGCACAAAAGGCAAATCCGTAAAGAAATTTTCTGGAACTAATCCAAAATGCCCTCTTGGGTATGGTAAGAAAATTTAGTTGCCAATAATGAAAAATCTCAAGAGCGAGTTTCAAATTTCTTTGATGTTATTTTTACTTTTTTTTACTTTTTTAGAAACAGCCAATGCAAATTCAATACCAGATGAACAGTGGTTTCCAGCCTCTTCAACTGGATCAAATCAAGTTGGATTTAATTTTTCTGAAAGTTCGTCGCTTCAAAACATGACAACAAACCTATCCCCAAATTATCCATTCTTAAATTCTTCTGATGGAAAAAGCAAATATCCAAATACCTGCAATAGCGATTTAGACAAAAGCTGTGCAGAAGCAACATCATTTATTTACCATGTAGTTTTACCGCCCTGTGATACATCTCGTGTTATTGATTGCATTGAATCGATATGGAGCGAATCGCAAGGAAA
>CAIJME010000481.1 GCA_903821625.1 uncultured Sphingobacteriales bacterium
AAATCGTACTTTATAAGACTCTGATGGAGTATTTGACTTCAAGTAAAATCGGAAATTTAGCTTTGCACCAGGAACAAGGTACATGTCTAAAAGCTTTTGTGCTCCGGCATAAGCATCTACATTGGTATAGGCAGTCACTTTTTGAACAACCGAAATATTGGGATCGCCAGGTACCATTTCATTGGGTCTGAATTCCTGGTTATAGGCAATATCCTGCCAATGAGGATAGGATGCCCATGCTCCAAGCTCCCGGTCTTCAAAATTTTCGGTGTAGGTTGAAGGTTCAAGTGCAAGCCCAGGTTTAGCTCCTGATTGTGCATTTGCACTCAGAGCAAGAAAAAAAGAGGCTACAACCTGAAGAAAAATACTGTTTTTCATTTGATCTATTTCTAAATAATGGTATAATGATTAATGCTAAAGCGATTAACGTGTCCAACTTCTTAATTTGTAACCACGGAATGCATAGAATACCAGGTATACATAGCACGGGAATAATACCCAATAGGCCTCTCTAGCATTGAATATATCGACTAAATAGCCATAAACCATTGGTAATAAGGCATTACCAACTAATCCCATAATCATTAATGAAGCACCAATTTTGGTAAATCTGCCTAAGCCATCTAATGCAAGCGGCCAGATACCCGCCCAAACTAGTGAATTCGCCAAACCTAGCATCACTACGAACCATATTGAAATATCAGTTGTATGACCCAGGAAAGTAACCTGACCTTTGGCATAAATAATAAGAAATGTTAAAATAATACCAAAAATTGTACTCACCCGTAGGGCTGTTAACTGACTGAAAAATTTAGGTATAAAAAAGATTCCGATAAAATAGGCGCAGATTTGTGCGGTAAGGGTGTAGGATGGAAAAACCTTGGCTTCAATTAAGTTGAGGTTCATGGTACCTGCATAACTAATTACAGTATCAATAGAAATAACCTGAGTTCCAACATGCAAGAAAATGGCAAAAGCGCCTAATATCAAATGCGGAAACTGTATAATACTTGTTTTTGAGGAGTTTGCCTGTGCCAGTTCTTCACTTTCATGTTCGGTATCGATCTCAGGAAGAGGTGAAAACCGGATGAATAATCCAATTAGAAAAAGGAAGGATCCAACGCAAGCATATGGAATTATTACGCGCTGAATAAGTTCACGAAATATAACATCTTTCTCTGCCTGTGTCATCGAAGAGATATTATCTAGCATTGCACTATCCGTTGCTTTAAAAATAACTGCAGCAAATAATAGTGGAGCCAAAATTCCGGCACCCTTATTACAAATACCCATGATACTGAACCGCTGAGCAGCACGCTCTTTAGGTCCTAAAATGGTGATGTATGGATTAGCCGCAGATTGCAGCAAAGCTAGTCCGGCACCAATGGAGAATAACCCAAGCAAGAATAGCTCATAGGTCATTGTAATAGCTGCAGGCACAAACAAAAAGGCTCCGCATGACATAACCCAGAAACCAATCATCATCCCTTTTTTAAATCCTATTTTTTTTAACAGAAAAGAGGCCGGGACTGAGAAGATAAAATAAGAAATATAAAATGCGAAGGTTACCAAATAGGATTGAACATGCGAAAGTTCAAAAGAAATCTTAAAATAGGGAATTAGAATCGCATTTATCCAGGAAGTAAATCCAAACATAAAAAACATAAATGCAATGATAATCATACCGGTAATGGTGTCTTTCTGACTCAAAGAACCAGCTGCTACTGAAGTGTTTTTTCTCATTTTAATATTGTTTGGTTAAATGGATCTTGAATTAAGGGTTTATTTACAATTTTGATGCGCTATCCTCATCTATGAAAAGCACAGCATGATCATGCCGTCTGAGGATTGTTGAAGGATACAATTCGCTGATATCACTATTAAGGGTATGGAAAATAGCATTTGCCTTAAATTTACCGGGCACAATAGCATAGGCAAAAGTTGATTTAAACAATGCTGGCATCGTGATCGTGAGCGCATGTGTAGGCACATCATCTATAGTTGCGAAGCATCCATCATTTACCTGCTGAGAACGACAATCCTGATCAAGGTCAACAACCTTAACGATCAATGGATCATTAAAATCAGCAACATGCGGATCATTAAATGCAAGGTGCGTATTCTCTCCTATCCCAAGGCAAACGATATCGGTTGGATAGTTGATCAACAGATCGGAATATCTTTTGCATTCATCCTGTGGATCTGTTGCATTTCCGTTTAGATAATTAACCTCACGACAATTAACCTTACTGAATAATCTATCCTTCAAGAAATTACCAAAACCCTGTGAAGCATCTGGATGCAGTCCAATGTATTCATCCATGTGAAATGCATTGATTCTATTCCATTCAATATTTTTATTCAATAATTCTGCTAAAAACTCATTTTGTGAAGGAGCAGAAGCAAAAATGATATTGATATATTCTTTTGTTTTTAATAACTCAGAAATTTTTGCAGTCAGTATTTCGGCAGCGGCAGCACCTAGCTCAGGTCTTCCACTATATATTTTTGCAATTAATTTATCTTTGTTAATCTCTCTCATTTGTAGTAATCTATAAATTCTATACTTGTATTAATTTTCTTTATTGTAAATAACTCTTCCCTGAACTATGGTTGTGCTCACATTGATGTCCTTATCAAAAAGAACAATATCGGCATCTTTACCAGTAATTAAAGATCCTTTAGATGCGCCTAAGCCTAAGATATTAGCAGGTGTTTGTGAAGCCATTTTAACAGCTTCCAGCAATGGAACATCCGCCATATTGATCATTGTTCTTATCAAACGATCGGTAGTAGCAACACTCCCAGCAAAAGAAGAACGATCAGGAAGTTTAGCTACCCCATCTTCAATAATCACTTTTAATCCATTTTGTTTACTACCAATAATACTATCTCCAGGAGGCATCCCAGCCGCACGAATGGCATCGGTAATTAGCGCAATACGATCAGGGCCTTTAATTTTGTAGATCAGTTTTAATAATGGTGCTGGAAGATGTACTCCATCTGCGATGATCTCAACATCCATCTCATCGAGCAGATAAGCAGTTTCAATTACTCCGGCATATCTAAAACACGCTCTACGTGAAACCCCCGACATAGCGGAATAAAAATGGGTTGCCAGCGTATAGCCCGCCTCAAATGCTAGTAATGCTTCTTCATAGATTGCATCGGTATGAGCCATTGCCACAAGAATACCTTTTGAGCGTAAATGGTTACCAAATTCAATTGCACCTTTTAATTCGGGAGCAGCACTCCATCTTTTGATATCTGAAGAGCGTGAAAGAATATCCATGTATTCTTTTGGATCAGGATTTCGGATAAATCTAGGATCTTGAGCACCACGTTGGCTCAATGCAAAATAGGGACCTTCCAGATGCATTCCCAGAAACTGAGCACCTTTTTTATTGTTTTTATCAGCTTGCTTGTAAATTTCAAGCGTATTATAAAGTTCGTCAAGCTCACTTGTCAAGGTAGTTGGCATGAGTGCCGTGGTTCCATACATGGCATGGGTTTCGGCGATTTTTAGAAATGCCTCTTCAGAGCCATCCATAAAATCATGCCCACCGCCACCATGAACGTGAATATCAATAAACCCGGGTGAAATATATTTACCCTGAGCATCGATCTCAACTGCATCTTGAACTTCGATATCCCCTTCAGCAACTTCAAGGATTTTTCCACCCTGAACTAATACTGTACCCTC
>CAIJME010000482.1 GCA_903821625.1 uncultured Sphingobacteriales bacterium
AATGCTGAAATAGTTTGATAAAAAATCATTCGATATAACTGTTTTAATATTTCAAGCTCTGAAAACTATCTGCTCAGATATTTTATTAATAAACTCATATTCTTTTCATATTCCCTAGTAGAAATATACTGCTGCTCAGAAGCATCAACAATGCCTTTACCATTCTCATCACTCAATTTAGCTGTATTCATTTCTTTACCATCTGTTGAAATGGAATAAGGTCTGCTTATTTGAATATGCTTCACTAGCCAGCGGTCCTGATCCAAAGATTTAATAATAGAATTAATTACCGATTCATTTGGGATAGTTTTAATTGCTGAACCTGATAGTAATTGCTTTTGAGGTAATCCTTCTAACTTACTCACCTTTAAGGGAGAATCCTTAACAGCTTGATCAGCAGAAAGTGAACTAACTCTTTTATACTCATCTTTCAAATGCTGAATATTTACATTGGCTTTACCTCCATAATGCGCCAATAGATTTTTGTCGTCGTAATCAACCCAATAATGACCATCGCTCACGCCATTACCTTTTCGATGTGCATAAAGTCCCTTATTGGTCCCAATTTCAATAAATGTAGCATGGGTACGTGTTCCTCCTTCACTTTTGTCCGAAGGCAGCACGGTACTTTCAAGCCATTTTATCGCATCCGGAATACGGGCTAGGAATTTACTATCACCAGTTAATTGATAGTATTTTAACAATAATAGTGCATTGGTATACGTAAATCCAGGCATTAATGCTGCTGGCTCATAACTGCGTGCATAAGTGGGCTCAAGTTCCATATTGTATTGCTGACCCCAGCCGCCCTGCGGATTTCCCTGCTGAGTAATCAGATAAAAATTCATGCCTCTCCTGATTGGATCCAGAAAACGCTCTTCTCCAAGTGTAGCATAACATTGGATAAGAAAATCAATATTTCCAGAGATCACCTCATCGTTAAACGTGTAAAACGAGGTATAGTCTTCTTTCCCATTTTTGGGATGATTATTCTTTAAGGGATATCGCTGAGGCCATCCCCCAAGAGGGTACTGACTGTCAATAATTAGCTGTATTGATTTATCTAAGGCAGGTTTATACTTTATATCTAATTTTTGCAGATAAATTCTTAAAAGGAAATTTGCTGGTCCCGAGGTATTGGAATCATCAAAAGTGGTATTGTTATAGTAATAATAATATTCTTCAAAACCCCAGGCATTTTTACCTATTGTATTGTACCATTGTTTTAAAGAACGATCGCCGGCAAAGTCAATCATGTAATTCCATCCACCCTCAGGCCGCTGCCCCCAGATCAGTGCGGAGGCTACTTTCTCTGCAGCTTGATAGTAATATTCATCTCCTGTTGCGTTATAGGCATCCAGAAAAATATTTCCCATACTCACTGTTCCTGGATCCTGAACCCATATCTGAGTCTGGTATCCTTCCAGTTCGCCCCAACGACGCGAAAAATCAGGCAAATAATGGGCAACATATCCACCATTAGTACTTGCCTTTTCAACCATAAACCTAGTAGCACGAAGCATGGCTGAGCGGACATCCTCATTCCTATTTTTAGGCTGTGCAAATCCAGTAAAGGCTAACAACAATAAAAATGAAAGAGTACCGAAAACAGATTTAAACCTTGCCATAATGAATACTTTAATAATTTACAATATTCCTAACGCTTGCAATCTGCTCATTTGTAAGAATAAGCTTTCCTGCAGCTGCATTTGATTCCAGCTGTTTAACACTTGAAGAAGATGGAATAATAGGTCCCATACCCTTCATTGTTAACATATAAGCCATAGCAAGCTGACTAAGCTCCACTCCCATTTCGTTTGAAATAGCAGCAAGAGCATGTAGTTTAGTCATGTTTTCTGGACTAGTCTTCGCTTGCAGATCTCCTTCATCGAATAAACGATCGCCAGGACCCGCTGCAATCGGATTTAAATACCTGTTGGTTAGAAGCCCCCTTGCCATTGGGCTCCAACCTATAAATGAGATTCCTTGTTCAGAAGCATAATCCAAAACCCCTTTATCTTCTGCTGATTCGCCATCTAACAGGTCAAACTGATTCTGCACGGCAAGGATTCGGCTTCTGACAGAAAGTTGAGACTGAACATTCTGATAAGTTTTGAGAATATCCACACTGGCATTTGAAACAGCAAAATAACGTATAAGATCTTGTTTCACCAGATCCTCAATCGCTTCAAGGCTTTCTTCTGGAGGTGTAATTCCATCAAATCTGTGAAAATATAGCAGGTCTATATGATCAATTTGAAGCCTTTCGAGACTTGCATATACAGATTCCATGATATTTCCTCTCGAAATCCCACAATGATTTGGACTTAAACCATCCATCGTGCCAGCCATTTTTGTAGCAAGCACTACGTTCCGCCTTTGCTCAGGGTTATTTTTAAACCAGGTACCCAAAATCCTTTCACAATTACCTGAGGCATTATTATACCGGTTTGCAGTATCCCAGAAAGTAACACCCAAATCAATGGCTC
>CAIJME010000483.1 GCA_903821625.1 uncultured Sphingobacteriales bacterium
GCTATTGCAATTTCTGATCCTTCTCATTTAACTTGTGTAGCAAATGATTATGGCTATGCCTTTGTTTTTTCAAGAATGGTTGAAGCTATCGGACAAAAAGGTGATGTGCTTTTTGCGATTAGCACCAGCGGTAATTCTGAAAATATTTTGAAAGCTATTGAGGCCGCAAGAATGAAGGAAATGAAAGTGATTGGTTTGACCGGTAAAAATGGTGGTAGTATGGCCGGACTTTGTGACGTGGAAATTCGTGCACCCCGATCAGAATATGCAGACAGGGCACAGGAAATTCATATTAAGGTGATTCATTCGTTGATTGACTTTGTGGAATTAAACATTTCTTCGCTTTAAGCATAGAACTGTTTAATACTTAAATCCGATCTTCCACAATAACCGCTGTACCCGATGCACTAACCATCAGCATGCTTCCATTGCTTCCAAGGGTTTCATAATCAAGGTCAACGCCAATAACTGCATTTGCTCCTAAACGAGTGGCTTGTTCTTGCATTTCACGCAATGCAATATCTTTTGCTTCACGTAATCCCTCTTCATAAGATCCAGACCTTCCGCCTACGATATCTCTGATCCCCGCAAAAAAATCTTTGACAATGTTCGCACCAATAATGGCTTCACCGGTTACAATTCCGATGTATTTAACTATTTTTTTTCCTTCAAGTTCGTTTGTCGTAACTGCTATCATGATTGGTTTTTTTTCTTTTTAGATTATTATGGCAACAAAAAGTTACATGTAAAAGTTTGAAAGGGATTTGTTATTAAATCCGAAGATTTTGGATTAATGTTTAAGAGAATGATCGGTAGAATTTATTTGAATTTAATAAGTTCTTTCGCATGAATAAAATAAACGGGGGCGCAGCATTAGCTTTTGGCAGAATGAATAGGATCTTATTCAAAAATTTATTGCCAAAACTATTGCGAAGCACGCGACTGAAACAGCCGAAGAGCAACAGGCTCTACTTTTCAAATCATTAAAATCCAATAAATCAAAACAACAAAAAAAGACCAGAGTAATTTTATCAACAAGCGTTATTTTACAAACCTGTCGCTATAATAACTTATCTCCCACCTCTTTCCAATTATTGACCCGTTCGTATCCAGTCAATAACATATTATGTGGCGAGGTAAAAAGCAGTTTTCTTCCATCAAAATCGACAAAATTTTTGATGCGGTCATCGATCATAATGTCAACATTTACGATTTTATGGCCGCAAAGGATAATATTTTGCCATCCGATAAATGGAAAATGTTCTTGGAGCCATTCATACTTATCTAGCAGTGAATTGGGGAATTCCATTGCAGCAGAAACAATAAAAATATCATACTTATCCTGAAGCTTTTTTAGTATTTCCACACTGTCGGGAAGTACTGCAAGATCTCTGAAAAAGCCCTTTTCGTTGATGTAATCCCATAATTTCAATTTTATATTTTCTGGAACATGGTGGTACATCTCGTTTCCGGGAAGTATTTCAAGATCAAGGGGAATTCCGTAATCACGGTTATAAAGACTTATAAATTTAGATATCGGATCGGCAATTACTTCATCCATATCCACTGCAATTCGGGGTTTTCTTTCAGACATATTTCAAAAATAGGAATTTCCATTTTTTAAATGTGATTTTTTTATATCTTTGCAACCCCGCAGAATAGACTCCGGGAATATGTTGAATACATAAAACTAAAAAAATGGCAACTAAAATCAGATTGCAAAGATTCGGTAAAAAGGGAAAACCTTTTTATCATGTAGTGGTAGCAGACGCTCGTGCTCCAAGAGATGGTAAATTCATCGAAAGATTAGGTTCTTACAATCCAAACACAAATCCGGCTACAATTGAAATCAATTTCGAAAAAGCATTGGATTGGGTTAACAAAGGCGCTCAACCTACAGATACTTGTCGTGCTATACTTTCATACAAAGGTATTTTATACAAGAAACATCTAGAAGGTGGTGTTAAAAAAGGTGCTTTAACTGAAGAACAAGCAGAAGCAAAATTTGCTCAGTGGTTAGAAGGAAAAGCGATTAAGATTGAAGGAAAGAAGGAAATTCTTTCTAAATCTAAACAAGAAATTAAAAAAGCTACTTTATTAGCTGAAGCTAAGAAGAAGGAAGAAATGGCGGCAGCAATTATTGTCAAAAATACTCCTTCTGAAGAAGTTGAAGAAACTGTAGCTGAAGAAACTCCAGAAGTTGAAGAAGAAGCACCAGTAGCAGAAGCTGAAGAAGCTCCTGCAGAAGAAGCAACTGAAGAAGCTGAAGTTTCGGCAGAAGTTGAAGAAGAAGCAGCACCGGTAGCAGAAGTTGAAGTGGCTGAAGAAGCAACTGAAGAGGAAGCATCTGAAGAAGCTCCATCTGACGAAAAAGCAGAGTAATTTCTGTTAAATCAAAAAAATAAATAACGTCATTATTGATGTTTACCCATGTGTTTTCTTTATTGGAAACTCAAAATGGCGCATCAGTAATGACGTTCCTATTTTGCCGCTATGAAGATTGAGGATTGTTTTTATATAGGCTATATCACTAAAACCAAGGGTTTAAAAGGTGAGGTACAGGTTTATTTTGAATACGACGAGCCGGCAGATCTTCCACTTGATTCCGTTTTTGCCGAGATCAATAACAAGCTGGTACCCTTCTTTATCTCAACGTATAAATTACAGAATAACCAAACAGGTAATTTCTACTTTGATGATATTGATACCATTGAAAAGGCGCAATTACTCATTCGAAAAAAACTCTTCTTACCCAATAATTTAAAACCTGTGAGGGATGATGATGAATTTCTAATCACTGATCTTAAAGGTTTTATAGTTCATGATGAAACCGCAGGTGAACTGGGTGAGATCATTGAAATTCATGAGTATCCACAGCAGTTTGTGGCGGTTGTTTCCTATCAATTTAAAGAGATCATGTTTCCCCTGAATGATGATCTGATTGTGGAGATCGATGAGGGAAACGGCATACTTAAAGTAGACCTTCCCGAGGGCCTGATCGATCTATATTTGGAGCCATAATATTAAAAGTATATCCCTTCGTGCTAATTTTCTATTTTTATAGAGAATATGAATCCTAATATTGCTTCTCTTTACGCTATTGCCAATAAACCGGTTCGGAAAATTATTGGATTGATGTCTGGAACGTCGTTTGACGGTTTGGATATTGCCCTATGCGAATTTAGCGGAAGCGGATTAGAAACCAAAGTAAAGCTCATAAACTTTGTGAGTAAAGGATATTTGCCTGCATTCAAAGAAGATCTTAAATCTGTTTTTGCAAAGAGAACCGTCGAC
>CAIJME010000484.1 GCA_903821625.1 uncultured Sphingobacteriales bacterium
AGGTCTTTTTATACTGGTGGTTGATAAACTCATTGTGCAATTATTTTTAATTTAAACTGATAATCCGGATCTTGGAACGATGCGTTATTTGTTGACAATGTTAACAATAACAGGTACATCTTTTTTCAAAGACATAATTCCAGTTGTCAAAACTGTATCTCCCACCTTTAGTCCCGAGGTTATTAAAACAGATTTTTCAGTTCTGGTTCCAGTTTCAACCATCACCTCTGTAGCTATTCCATTAGAGCTAATAAAAACTTTTTTGCCCATAAGTACTGGAATGATAGATTCTGTTGGGATTAAAATGGCATCATTCACATTCATTAAGGGCAAATCAATTTTTGCAAATGAACCTGGCAATAAATCGCCCCTTGAATTAGATGCTGTTGCTTTTAGTTGCAAGGTACGGGTTGCAATATCAATACCTGGTTCAATGGCATAAATGATTGCTTTATATGCATTCTTTGAACCAGCTACTGTAAAGGAGATTGGAGTATTCATTTTAATTGATCCAGCATATTTTTCAGGGATCGAGAATGTAATTTTAACGGGATCTGTACTCACTAATCGTGCAATGTTTTTGGAAGGGGTAATGTATTCCCCTGCAGAAATGCTTCTTAAGCCTATTTTTCCACTAAATGGGGCACGGATCTGTGTTTTTGCTAGCTGAGCACGAATGAGCTGGGTTTGTGATTGCAACGATTTCAATTCTGCCAATGCCACATCGTATTCCTCCTTACTAATGGCTTCTTTTTGCAACAGCATTCCCGCTCTATATTCAGTTTCTTGGGCTAATTTCTGTTTGGTCAATGCCTGTGATAGTTGGGCTTGAAGCTCCAAGTCATTGATCTTAATTAGAACTTTTCCCTTACTTACCGAAGTGCCTTCCGTAAAATTTATTGCGGTTATAAGTCCAGAGATTTCACTACGGATATCAACCTGTTCATTGGCTTCTATTGATCCAGCAATTGATAGTGAGTTAGAAAAATTTTCGGTTTTAATAACTATGCCATTTACATTGAGTACGGCTGGTGGTCCGCCCGGTTTACGACCACCCATACTAGCTTTCTGAGCTTTATTTTTATTAAAGCGGTACGCAACTGCTCCACCAAGAAGGATCACAATGATTATATATACGATGTATTTTACTTTCATATAATTAGTTATAGTTTTTTAAAATGGTATGTGGCTTTTTAATTTCTTTAGATTCTATTTTTATCAGATTATCCTGAATTATCCCCAAAACCTCATTGAAGACCTGCTTTTTAGATTCGCTTATATTTTGAAGTGATCTATTATTTAATTCTTCGATAGCTTCTTTAATGATAGGAATATCTTTTTGAGCTTTAGCTGTTAGTCTGATTAACTGTTCTCTGCGATCGTATGGATTTTTTTCACGAAGTACGTAGCCTTTTTCTTCTAGGTAGTCTAGAATATTGACCATGTATGATTTATCAATATGCAAAATTTCGGCAAGTGCCTTCTGGGAAAGATTCTCATCATGAAAATCAATTAAAACCAGAACATAATGATATCGGTCTATTGATAGCTGAATAACCATTTTTGAAAGGGCATTCAGGTATTTTTTAGAAGCTGATAATAGCGGATTTGCGAGAGGTTCTTGCATAATTTGTATACAAATCTATTTTTATACCTGGTAATTAGTTGAATGTAGCAACTATTTTACAGCCTGCAATTTACTGAGCCATTGAAAAATGTATTAATAAGTTATTTTTGGCGCAACCAAATTATTGAACCGTTTATGAAATATCTGGTATCATTTATTTTTATCGCAATTATGAATACTTCTTTAAGAGCTCAGAATAAAATTAAGTATGAAATATCTTTTTCAGAACCTCAGGCACATTATGTGGATGTGGCAATGGAAATTTCAGGCTTAAAGGCTGAGTATCTTGACTTGAAAATGCCAGTTTGGACACCTGGTTCTTATTTGATTAGAGAATTCAGTAAAAATGTGGAGTCGTTTCAGGCGTTTAATACTGCAGGCGGATCTTTAAGTGCTCAGAAAGTAAATAAAAATACCTGGAGGGTAAGTACCCAGAAGCATGGTAGTATCAAAATAATTTACCGTGTTTATTCTTTTGAAATTTCTGTCCGGACCAGCTTTGTAGATGAATCTCATGCTTTTTTATCTCCAGCAGGAATTTTTATGTATCCTGAAGGGCAGCTGAATTTGGCATCAACCATCACCATTAAACCCTATAAAAACTGGACAAAAATATCTACCGGTCTTGAAATGGCAGGATCAAAGGCTAATACCTTTAATGCCCCAGATTTTGATGTGCTGTATGATTCTCCTTTTGAAATTGGCAATCAGGATATTTTTGAGTTTGATGCTGCTGGAGTAAAACACGAGGTTGCGATGTATGGAGGAGGCAATTATGATAAAGACATCTTGAAAAGAGACATGGCAAAAATTGTTGTGGAGCAAACCAAAACATTTGGAGTTAACCCAAACAAAAGATATGTGTTCATTGTCCATAATTTTAACTCAAGTGGCGGAGGTTTGGAACATCTGAATTCTACAGTTTTGGGCGCAAGTCGTAATGCCTATGCTACAGAGGCAGGCCTTTCAAGGTTCCTGGGCCTTGTTTCGCATGAGTATTTTCACCTTTGGAATGTAAAGCGGTTGAGACCAATAGCCTTAGGACCCTTCAATTATAATGAAGAAAATTACACGAGTAATTTATGGATTGCAGAGGGGTTCACTATTTATTACCAGGGTATTTATACCAAAAGAGCCGGTTTGCAAAGTCCTGAGAGTTTTGTTATGAATTTGGCAAACACGATCAGTCAGGTTGAGAATCAGCCAGGTAATCGTGTAGATCCTGTTAGTCAGGCAAGTTTTGATGCCTGGATCAAGCTATACCGCCCCAATGAAAATTCAACTAATTCAACTATTTCCTATTATAGTAAAGGGTCACTGATTGCCCTAATCATGGACTTGGAGATTATTCATTCTACTGCTGGCAAATCGGGGCTTGATGAGGTAATGAAGGCAATGTATGAGGAATATTTTGTCAAAAAATCTAGAGGTTATACGGATCAAGAATTTAAAGCGATGGTAGAGAAAATAGCCGGAAAATCTTTTGATTCAATGTATGCAGATTATATACACGGTGTTAAAACCATCGACTATAATACCTATTTAAATTATGCAGGTTTAACATTGATTGATGATGCAGCCTCTGCAAACGATGCCTATCTGGGAGCGGCAACCTCGCTAAAAGATGGAAAGATTATAATTAGCAAGGTTTCTCGTGAAAGTCCTGCATGGGTAGGAGGATTAAATGTGAATGATGAAATTCTGTCAATGAATGATCAGCAGATCAATACGATTTCTGATCCAAGATTGTCTGAAGTGGATAAGTTTATTGCTAATAAGCGTGTTGGTGATCAGGTAAAAATTCTAGTTAACCGTGATAGTCAGTTGCTGAATATCGACGTGGTGCTTGTTAGAAACCCAAATCATAAATTCAGAATTGCACCAGTCGAGGCTGCTACTCCAGCTCAAGTGGCCGTAATGAAGCGATGGTTAAAAATTAACTAAATAAAAAAGTAGTCGAAGGTTAATTTTATTTAGTTGTTTCTGGAAGCTTTAAAGGTAATACGTAAAGCCAAGCCTACCTCTCCAGATTTGAAATCACTAGTTAGAGTTAATTCCAATCGCGGTCGTCAATCAATAGCTAGGTTTAATGGAGCTCCTTTAATTGGCTTGTGAATCTCATAATTCCTGTAAAAATAAAACGCGGTAAGTTGTTGTTTTTTCTCAATGATAAAGTCAGAACCATTGCTTTATTTGAAGAGACCTTATTTTTAGTTAATTTGCTAAATTATCAGAATAAAATAATTGTTTTATGGTAGAAATAACTCGGGTTTTTGATCTTATGCAGCTTTCTGTTGAAAAATATCAGAAGGATGATATGGTGGTAGCCAAACAGAATGGGCATTGGGAAAAGTATTCGACTGAGCGATTTGTAGGTTTAGTAAACCAAGTGAGTACCGGACTTATAGCCTCTGGAATTAAGAAGGATGATAAAATTGCGATCATGTCGCCCAATCGGCCGGAATGGAATATTTGCGATTTTGGAATTATGCAGATCGGAGCAACCCAGGTACCCATGTACCCGACACTCGCCGAGAACGATATTAAATTTATTTTGAAAGATGCTGAAGTCAAAATTGTATTTGTTTCTGATCTAATTCTGTATGAAAAACTAAACAGTGTCAGGAAAAAAGAACAACTTGATTTAAAGATTTTTAGTTTTGATCAGATTGAAGGCGTGCCCTATTGGATGGAACTGTCTGAACTTGCAAATCGCTCCGAACCAATTGATCTTCAAATTTATCGCGATAATATTCTGCCTAGCGATCTTCTGACTTTAATTTATACTTCAGGTACAACAGGGACACCTAAAGGAGTGATGCTTACCCATGATAATTTGGTAAGTAATTGCATTGCCTCTTCGGTGATGTATCCCAAGAACTTTTCCAAAGCATTGAGTTTTTTGCCTCTTTCCCATATTTTTGAGCGTATGGTTTTCTATATGTATTTCTACCTTGGGATATCTATTTACTATGCTCAAAGTATGGATACGATAGCTGCAGACCTTATTGAAGTAAAACCTCATGGTTTTACAACAGTTCCGCGACTGCTGGAAAAAGTTTACGATCGCATTGTTGCCAAAGGAGCAGGTTTAACAGGAATTAAAAAACAATTGTTTTTTTGGGCACTTAATTTGGGACTCAAATACGAGATGGATGGAAAAAATGGTGTTTTCTATGAATTTCAGCTTAAGATTGCGAATAAAATTATATTTAATAAATGGCGTGAGGCTTTAGGTGGACAAATCATGGCCATTGTATCTGGTGGAGCTGCTCTGCAACCCAGACTTGCTCGTGTTTTTTGGGCGGCGAATATGCCGGTTTTAGAAGGTTATGGATTGACTGAAACATCGCCGGTTATAGCCGTAAATGGACTTGAACCAGGAGATGCGAAATTTACAACCGTAGGTAAAGTGATCAAAGATGTAGTGGTTAAAATTGCTGAGGATGGAGAAATATTATGTAAGGGGCCAAATATAATGAAGGGCTATTACAATCGACCTGATTTAAGCGATGAAGTGATTGACAAGGATGGATTCTTCCATACCGGAGATATTGGTGAGCTTTTGGACGGCAAATATCTGCGTATTACGGATCGTAAAAAGGAAATATTTAAAACTGCCGGAGGAAAGTACATAGCCCCACAGGTTCTTGAGAATAAATTTAAAGAATCACCTTATATCGAGCAAGTGATTGTGATCGGTGAAAATGAACGTTTCCCAGCTGCATTAATACTGCCTTCATTTCCGGCATTATCGGCTTGGTGTGGCAGATCTGGTATTGCATACACCACCAATGAGGCAATGATCAAAGATCAACGGGTTATAGATAAAATACAATCTGTGATTGATAATTTTAACCAGGATTTTGGAAATTGGGAGCAGGTTAAAAAGTTCGAATTACTGGCTAATGAATGGAGTATAGATGGAGGTGAACTAACACCAAAACTAAGTTTAAAAAGAAAAATGATTTTGCAAAAATATAAGTTACAAGTTGATAATATCTATAGAAATGCATAATAATAGGAAGACCAGATTTGCCTTATACCTGCTGGTTTTTTTTAGTACAGCTCTATTTTTTGCAGCTTGTGTTGGGGGGCAAACAGGTAAGAACAATAGCGGCCAATATAAAAATGGGATGGTGGTTTCTGCTCATCCTTCTGCTTCGAAAGTAGGCCTTGATATTTTAAAGAAAGGTGGAAATGCGGTAGATGCGGCCGTTGCGGTGCAGTTTGCACTCGCGGTTGTTTATCCTGATGCCGGGAATATTGGTGGAGGTGGATTTATGGTGTATCGGTCTGCTGCAGGTGAACTGGCAACGCTCGATTTTAGAGAAAAAGCACCTGGAAATGCAAGCCGTGATATGTACCTGGATTCAGCAGGCAATGCGATCACAGAAAAAAGTATTTTTGGCCATTTAGCTGCCGGAGTTCCTGGAAGCGTAGATGGAATGGTAAAGGCACATGCCCGCTTTGGAAAATTGAGCTGGGCCGAAGTGGTACAGCCTGCATTAGATCTTGCTCAAAACGGATTCTTGATCACTGAAAGTCAGGCCGAAGAATTTACAGAAATGCAGGAGGCGCTAAAAAAGTATAATCCCGGAAAAACATATTTTATTAAGGAAAAATGGGCCAAAGGAGATATTTGGATTCAGGATGACCTTGCTAAAACCCTTCAATTAATCAGAGATAAAGGCCGGGAAGGCTTTTATGCCGGCCAAGTAGCCGATCAAATCGTTGCCGAAATGCTTGCTGGCGGTGGCTTGATCAGTAAAGAAGATCTTAAAAATTATCAGGCTCAATGGCGCCAACCGCTAGTTGGAAACTATAAGCAATATAAAATAATAACCATGCCTCCGCCTTCTAGTGGTGGAATTGCACTTTTGCAACTTTTAAGTTCTGTAGAAGAATATCCACTCAAGCGTTATGGGTTCAATTCTGACTCAAGCATGCAGGTAATGATCGAGGCTGAAAGAAGAGTCTATGCTGATAGAGCTACTCACCTTGGCGATCCTGATTTTTACAAGGTGCCTCAAAAATATTTGATTAATCCCATCTATTCAAAACAACGCATGAGTAATTTCAATTGGGAAAAGGCAACATTGAGCAGCGATATTAAAGCGGGCCTCGTCCCAAAAGAATCCGAAGAAACCACTCACTTTTCTATCGTTGATCGTGAAGGAAATGCAGTGGCAATCACTACAACTCTTAACGGGGGTTTTGGCTCTTTGGTTTTTGTAAAAGGCGCTGGCTTTTTACTAAATAATGAGATGGATGATTTTTCTGTTAAGCCCGGAACTCCAAATATGTTTGGGTTGCTTGGCGGTGAAGCTAATTCAATTCGGCCAGGAAAAAGAATGTTAAGTTCAATGACCCCCACAATTCTTGAAAAAAATGGCGACCTATTTATGGTAGTAGGTACACCGGGAGGTTCAACAATTATTACCTCTGTTTTTCAAACTATCCTGAATACTATTGAATTTGATATGGGTGTTCAAACTGCCGTAAATGCCAAACGGTTTCACCATCAATGGCTCCCGGATGAGGTGGTGGTTGAAAAGGGTGGAATAGATAGTGTAATAAGAACCAAACTTGAGAAAAAAGGCTATAAATTCAGAGAAAGAAAAGCCATAGGGCGTGTAGATGCGATCTTGAAAACACAATGGGGTTATTACGAAGGCGGCGCAGACCCAAGGGGAGATGACACCAAACTGGGTTGGTAATACCCGAATTTTGTAAGCCCGAAATATCAATTAGTTTTTCTCTCTTTGCCGGGTAGCAGAGTACTCACAAGAAAGTGGAGTAAAACAATGCTGAGTAGAATGAACTTTATTCCTGCAAATAGGTACGCTGTATTGGCAAACAAATTAGTTGGTGTAAAATAAATCAGCTGCAGCAGTGAAATGTTCTCGATCATATCGCAGGCTACTGCAATTACAGTTAAACTACTTAACAGTTTAAATCGTTTTAAAATGCTCCCTTCTGCAAGTTGACTACAGGCCCATGCACTTCCATAATAGAACATTGCTCCATATAAAAGCGGAAAAATAAAGTCCAGGTAAATGCTGAGTGTAAGTAGTTCAATATGCCCTAATTGCCTTAAATTACTTAGAAAATTTTCTGCTTTTTCAGCTGTCCCAATAAATTCAAATTCCAGAATACTGCCCGGTTTGAGAGGAGCGGTCATTTCTCTCATGAGTATAAGCCAGGTGGCAGTCAGTAAAAAAAGTAATATTAATCTAAGGCCTTTATTTTTCATTTACAGGTAAGATACTATTGTTTTTTATTCGTGAAAATCAATCTCTGAATGGATATTTGACAATTGAAAACTGGCTCATACCGTTTTTTTCATATAGGGCAATGCAATTTTGTTTATATTCTTCCTGAATATTGCTTCCCGTGAGTTCTAATTTGCCTGTATAGGGATTATTGCTCAAAAAGAAATAAACGCGGGTTGTTCCATATTTATTATGAGGCATATAATTGCCATATTGTTCTATATCTGTCCAGTTTTCCTGATCAACACTAACGGCATAGATCCTAATTACCGGACCGGTATTTTGCTCGTTTCGGATAAATGCCGTCTCCTTCATATTGCCTTTTAAACCTTTAATGCCAGGTTCATTTAAAACATTCCAAAGCATTGCGGTAATTGCAATCATAGATAGAATAAGAATCAATAATTTATTTTTTTTCATCTCTGTTCAAAGCTAAGCTTAATATTTATTCAAGGTGCCTTTGGAATCTAAAATATTTTATTGTTAAACACTTGTTATTTAAATTCTATTTAATATATTTGCTATGCTTGCATAGTAATTTTGGATGAAGCCTGAAGAAACTGTAGATTATTTTCTAAAGATTGTATGGCAAAATGTTGCTAATAGATATAATCAAATCGCATCCGATTTCGGGATCACACAAGCTTTGGGCTACATGTTGATCAATATTCATCAAGAAGGTACCGCTGTTTCTCAGATCGCTGCCTTGTCGGGAGTAAAGTCAACCAGTCTTTCAAGAATGCTCAAGAGCATGGAGGAATTGGGATTAATATTCAGGGAAACGGATTTAAATGATAAGAGATCGGTTAAGATATTTTTAACTCCTTTCGGAAAAGAAAAGCGCGAGATCGCTAAAGATGTCGTTCGTTCATTTAATGAATACTTGAATACGCATATATCCGATAAAGAGAGACTTCAATTTATAAAAACCTTAAGTAAAATAAATCAACTAACCACTGATTATAAACCCCAGATTTGCTACCCGGAGTCTTCCGGGTAGTGAAACTGGAAATTTATTAAAATGAAACGAGTCATTAGAAAAGTTGCAGTATTGGGTTCGGGAATAATGGGTTCGCGAATAGCTTGTCACTTTGCCAATATCGGTCTTGAAGTGCTCCTTCTAGATATAATTCCAAATGAACCGACCCCAGAAGAACTTGCAATGGGGCTTGATATCTCGAATAAAAATGTTCGCAACCGCATAGTTAATGCCGCTCTCGATAGCACCTTGAAATCGAATCCTTCAGCAGTATTTTCTAAACGGGTTGTTCATCAAATCAGCACTGGCAACTTCGAAGACAACATGAAGGATATTGCTACTTGCGACTGGGTAATTGAGGTAGTTGTTGAACGACTAGAAATTAAAAAGCTGGTCTATGATCAGGTTGAAAAATTCAGAACCCCGGGAACCCTGATCAGTTCAAACACATCCGGAATTCCAATTCATTTAATGGCCGAAGGTAGATCTGAAGATTTCAGAACTCATTTTTGCGGAACACACTTCTTTAATCCCCCACGTTACCTTCGCCTTCTTGAAATAATTCCAACTCCTGAAACAAAGCCTGAAATCATTGATTTTTTGATGCATTACGGCGATAAATTTCTTGGAAAAACCACTGTTCTTTGTAAAGATACGCCTGCATTTATTGCAAACAGAGTAGGGGTATATTCTATCATGTCTTTGCTGCATTTGGTTACAAAGATGGATCTTACCGTAGAGGAGGTTGATAAATATACCGGTCCTGCTTTGGGCAGACCTAAATCGGCTACCTTCCGTACCACAGATGTTGTTGGTTTGGATACTATGATTAATGTGGCTAATGGATTATTTAATAATCTTCCTGATGATAAAGCCCATAAGCTATTTGAACTTCCTGAATACGTTAAAAAAATGCAGGAAAACAAGTGGCTTGGCGATAAAACAAAGCAAGGATTTTATAAGAAAGTTAAGGGGGCAGATGGAAAATCTGAAATTCTTGCCCTTGATCTTAAAACATTAGAATATAAAGACCAGCAAAAAATAAAGTCATCTACGCTCGAAGCAACCAAATTGGTTGAGAATTTACGCGAACGAATGATCGTGTTTTCCAAAGGCACGGATAGGGCTGGCGAGTTTTTTAGAACCTCATTTTTTGGGCTATTTGAATATGTTTCAGATCGCATACCAGAAATCTCGGATGAATTGTACCGAATTGATGATGCCATGCGTGCCGGCTTTGGATGGGAACTTGGCCCATTTGAAGTATGGGATTCACTTGGAATCAGAAATGCGGTAGAGGGCATGAAGCAATATGGTAATGAGGCAGCTTCATGGGTCCATGAAATGCTTGCTGCCGGCCATGAGTCATTTTATCGGGTAGATAATGGGGTTAAAAAGTATTATGATATTCCTTCAAAATCATATCAATCAGTTCCTGGCTCTGAAGCCTTCCTAATTTTAGATAATATCCGACCAACAAATACCGTTTGGAAAAATTCAGGAACCACAATTACTGATCTAGGTGATGGAATTCTCAACCTTGAGATTCATACAAAAATGAATACCATAGGAGGGGAAGTGATTCAGGGAATGAATAAAGCTATCGATCTTGCTGAAAAAGAGTACCGAGGTTTGGTTATTGGGAATGATGGGGCCAATTTTTCGGCAGGCGCTAATATTGGGATGATATTTATGGCTGCTGTAGAGCAGGATTGGGATGAGATCAATATGGCTATCAGGATGTTTCAAAACACGATGATGAGGATGCGTTATTCCAGTATTCCGGTTGTTGCAGCTGCCCATAATTTAACCTTAGGTGGTGGTTGTGAACTCTGCCTTCATGCAGATTATGTTCAAACCAATGCAGAAACTTATATGGGCCTTGTTGAATTTGGAGTTGGATTGATACCCGGTGGTGGAGGAACAAAAGAATTTGCACTTCGTCTTTCTGATGAATTCAAAGAGGGTCAGATAGAGCAGGCTGCACTTAGAGATCGCTTTTTAACAATCGGGCAGGCAAAGGTTTCAACTTCAGGAGTGGAGGCAGCAGAACTGGGTTATCTTCAAAAAGATAAATACAGTATCACTATGAACCGCAGCAGATTGATTATTGATGCAAAAAATAAAGCCATCGAACTAGCTGACAATGGGTATAGCCAACCCGTAAGACGCAAGGATATTCGAGTTTTGGGTAAGCAAGGAATGGGGATAGTATATGCCGGAGCTAACTCCATGTTGGCCGGAAACTTTATTTCTGAGCATGATAAGAAGATTTCCGAAAAGTTAGGTTATGTTTTGTGCGGTGGCAATTTGTCGCAGCCTACGCTGGTTTCTGAACAATATTTACTGGATCTAGAAAGGGAAGTCTTCCTTTCACTTTGCGGAGAAAAGAAAACATTAGAGCGTATTCAGAGTATTCTGACAAAAGGGAAGCCGTTGAGGAATTAGGATTGAGTAGTGAGTAGAGAGTAGTTAGTATTTAGTAGTTAGTATTTAGTATATAGTAGTTAGTGCTAAGTATTTATACATGAGATCGGTCAATATTTTCAGAAATGCATAAATATAAGGAGTTGAAATTGTGGCAAAAGTCAATTGACTTAGTCACCTCCGTATATTTATTGACTCGTTCTTTTCCTCAGGGTGAAAAATTTGGCTTAGTCTCTCAAATAAATCGATCTGCAGTTTCAATTCCTTCTAATATAGCTGAGGGTGCCGGGCGAAATTCAGATAAAGAGTTTATCCAGTTTTTGTCAATTGCTCATGCATCATCCTATGAACTGGAAACGCAATTAATAATATCAAGGAATTTAAATTATTTATCAGTTGAAGAATTAAATCATCTAATAAAGCAAATTGAAGAAGTGCAAAAGATGAATTACTCTATTCAATCAAAGTTTAAACAGAAAGTATGAGTACTAATATCTAACTACTAACTACTATGTACTAAATACTCAAATCAACCTATGGAACAAGCATATATCATAGCAGCTTACAGAACCGCAGTTGGAAAATCATCTCGCGGGGTATTTCGTTTTACGCGAGCAGACGATTTGGCTGCCGAAGTGGTCAAACATTTAATGGCCTCTGTGCCTGCTCTGGATAAGGATGAAATTGACGATGTGATCGTTGGAAATGCCACTCCTGAAGCAGAACAGGGACTAAATATTGCGCGTATGATCTCATTAATGGGATTGGATACCGACAAAGTTCCGGGTGTAACAGTTAACCGTTATTGTGCCTCAGGTTTAGAAACAATTGCGATTGCAAGCGCAAAGATCAAATCAGGCATGGCTGATTGTATCATTGCAGGTGGTGTGGAAGTGATGTCAGGAATGCCATTTGGCGGATGGAAACTTGTTCCGAATGCGGATGTGGCAAAAAATAACCCAGAATGGTATTGGGGTATGGGGCTTACTGCAGAAGCAGT
This sequence comes from uncultured Sphingobacteriales bacterium, assembly GCA_903821625.1. Taxonomy (GTDB): domain Bacteria; phylum Bacteroidota; class Bacteroidia; order Sphingobacteriales; family Sphingobacteriaceae; genus Daejeonella. The sequence continues at coordinate 12,309 of CAIJME010000484.1, forward strand.
TGCAAAAGAATATAATGTAAGCCGCCAAGATCAGGATGAGTTCTCATTTAACTCCCATCAAAAAGCTATTGCTGCAATTAAGAATGGCCATCTTATGGATGCTATTGTGCCCATCACTGTGAAAGAGACGTACCTCGATGAAAATTTAAAGCAGAAGTCCAGAGAATTTATTGTTGATACTGACGAAGGTCCACGTGCAGATACCACTCTTGATAAACTTGCAAAATTAAAGCCTGTATTTGCTGTAGGTGGTTCAGTAACTGCCGGAAATTCATCGCAAACATCTGATGGTGCCGCTTTTGTATTGGTGGTTTCGGAGCGAATGCTAAAAAAATTAAATGTGCAGCCAATTGCCCGACTTGTGAGTTATGGTGTAGCTGGTGTACCTCCAAGAATTATGGGTATTGGTCCGATTGAAGCTATTCCACTCGCATTAAAAAAAGCTGGAATGAAGCAGCAGGATCTTGATCTAATCGAATTGAATGAAGCATTTGCCTCTCAGTCATTGGCGGTTATTCGGAAACTGGAGCTTGATCAGAACAAAGTAAATGTTAATGGAGGCGCTATTGCGCTCGGTCACCCTCTGGGATGTACTGGAGCAAAACTTTCTGTTCAATTATTCAATGAGTTGAAAAGAAGAGATAAGAAATTTGGGATGGTAACGATGTGTGTTGGAACCGGGCAGGGAGCTGCTGGGATTTTTGAAATAATGTAATTTAGAACCAAGTATCAAGAACCAAGTATCAAGATACAAGAACCAAGAAACAGGACACAAGAACCAGGATACAAGAACCAAGACATAAGAACCAAGACACAGGATACAAAAATCAAGACAAAAATTATATTCTACATCTAAATCAAATCTGTCTTGAATCTCGGCTCTTGGCTCTTGAATCACACAAAGGTTCTTGGCTCTTGAATCATTTAAAAAGTAACAATATGGACGCAATTAAAAGATCAATCAAAGGCGGAGAATTTATTATTCGTGAAACGGCATGTGAAGATATTTTCATACCTGAAGAGTTTGATGAGGAGCAACTGATGATCCGCAAAACCTGTGAAGATTTTCTGGAATCAGAGGTTTATGCAAATTTGGACCGAATCGATAATCAGGAAGAAGGGCTAATGGTCAGCCTAATGGATAAGGCCGGCGCACTTGGTTTATTGGCAGTATCTATTCCTGAAGAATATGGTGGTTTCGGAAAAAATTTCAATACCTCCATGTTGGTTGCCGACTCAGTTGGCCCCGGCTGTTCTTTTGCAGTTGCGCTTTCTGCACATACAGGTATTGGAACCTTGCCCATTTTATATTATGGAAACAAGGATCAGAAGGATAAGTATATCCCAAAACTTGCAACAGGAGAATGGAAAGCATCCTATTGCCTAACTGAACCAAATTCTGGCTCAGATGCAAATTCAGCAAGAACTAAAGCAGTATTAAATGCTGAAGGCACTCATTATTTGATTACTGGTCAAAAAATGTGGATCACCAATGGTGGTTTCGCCGATATTTTTATCGTTTTTGCAAAGATCGACGATGATAAAAATCTGTCTGCCTTTATCGTAGAAAGGGATTTTGGCGGTATCGCTATGAATCCTGAAGAGCATAAAATGGGAATTAAGGGTTCTTCAACGCGTCAGGTATTCTTTACTGATTGCCCTGTTCCTGTAGCTAATCTGCTTTCAGAGCGCCAAAATGGCTTTAAAATAGCTGTTAATATATTGAATATTGGCAGGATCAAACTAGGTGTTGCCGCAATTGGCTCATCTCGTAAGGTTTTAAATCATGCCATTAATTATTCAAATGAGCGTATTCAGTTTGGTTTGCCGATCTCTAAATTTGGAGCCATCCGATATAAATTAGCCGAAATGGCAACCAGGAATTTTGCAATTGAGAGTGCTGCTTACCGTGCCGGACAAAACATTGATGATGCCTATGATATGCTTGTTGCAGAAGGAATGGAACCGTCACAGGCAAAATTAAAATCAACAGAACAGTTTGCAGTTGAATGTGCCATTTTAAAAGTATGGGGATCTGAAATGCTCGATTATATTGTGGATGAAGGAGTTCAGATTTATGGCGGAATGGGTTATTCGGCTGAAGCACCAATGGATCGCGCCTATCGTGATAGCCGGATCAATAGGATATTCGAAGGCACAAACGAGATTAATCGTATGCTGATTCTAGATATGCTTTTGAAACGCGCAATGAAAGGTGAATTAGATTTGATGACACCGGCACAAGCAGTTGCAGCCGAATTAATGTCGATTCCTGATTTTACTGAAGACGACACTACCCTGTTCGCTGCAGAGAAGAAGGTATTGCAAAACCTTAAAAAGGCTGGTTTAATGATTGCCGGTGCTGCTGTTCAGAAATTAATGATGACCCTCTCTAAAGAACAGGAAATATTGATGAATATTGCTGATATCATTGGATATGTGTATGTACTTGAGTCAACCCTTCTGCGTGTAGAGAAACTGGTAAAATTAAGAGGAGAAGATTCATGCAAAGGCCAGTTGGATATGATGCATATCTATCTTTATCAATCAGTTGATCAGGTGGCTAGAGCTGGAAAAGAAGCACTTTGCTCTTTTGCAGAAGGTGATGAACTTAGAATGATGCTTGTCGGATTAAAACGATTTACCAAAACTGAGCCATTTAATATCAAAGAAACTAGGCAGCGTGTTGCTAAGCAACTGATTGAAGCCAATAAATACTGTTACTGATTTTTAACCCATCAGGCCAGTTATTTTGGTCTGATGAGTGATTAACCTTTATCATTGCTTTGTCAATCTTTTTCAGAGCGGATCATTTTGCCTTTAAAAATGACAATAATTCAACCTTCAAAATCATTTTCCTTTACTCTATTCCCGATATTTGTTTAACATTATATTTAAAGTTTATGAACTTCAGAAATCTTGACATGGCCGAATCATTACTATCTCTTATTCAGAAATTATATTTCTTTTTTAAGAAAAACAGAACTTCAGATTCTACAAGGAAGCAATTGAAATATGCCCCTGTCAGAGTAAATAATTCAATCAATTTAAACAGAACTATGGGTAACCATAATCCAACAAATCGATAAGATGGCTAAGAAAAAGACTTTGATTAGTGCTGAGATGTTGCAAAATGCATACGTTGACCATGTTTTAACACATGGTAGTAAGCCTAAATCTGTATATGTTTTTGCGAAGGAGAATAATCTTGCTGAGGAAGAGTTTTACAATTATTTTGGTTCTTTTGAAGGAATAGAGCAATCAATCTGGACAGATTTATGCCAAAAAGCACTTTCGGAAGTTGAAAATCAGGAGGTATGGTCTAAATATTCTTCAAGAGAAAAGGCACTGGCATTCTTTTATGCATTTATAGAACTTCTTAAAAGTAAGCGAAGTTTTGTTCTGTATAGCTTAAAGCAATCAGGAATGATGATTGGAAATCCAGTTATCATCAGCGGGGTGAAAAATATATTTGAAGCGTTTTCTAGTGGAATTATTAATCAGGGTATTGAGTCAGGTGAATTGGCAGACAGACGTTTCTTTACGGATAAGTATAAAGATGCACTTTGGATACAGTTTGGGTTTATACTTAATTTCTGGACAAAAGATAATAGTGCTGGTTTTGAAAAGACTGATGAAGCCATTGAAAGAGGCATCAATGTGACCTTTGATCTATTCGAAAAATCTCCTCTTGATGGTCTTTTTGACTATGGGAAATTTATGATGAACAATGGTGGTATGAAGCAAAATATGAAATTTTAATATAATATTCATTGGCATTTTGCCAAAACGCATGAAAGAACAAGATAGTATCCCAACCTCCAAAACACAGCGGTCTGCAAAATTTGTCAAAACAGGAATTAAGGTTGGGGGTAATTACATCAAGCATTATTCTAAAAAATTATTTAACCCTGCTCTTAATAAAGATGAGTTAAATCTTGATAACGCAACAGATATTTATAATTCGCTAAGTGAATTAAAGGGAAGTGCTCTTAAGGTTGCTCAAATGCTGAGCATGGACAAAAACATTTTGCCAAAAGCTTATGTCGATCAATTTTCCTTGTCTTTATACAATGCTCCTCCTTTATCAGGGCCCCTCATCGTTAGAACTTTTACTAAATATTTTGGAAAAACACCATTTCAAATATTTGATGAGTTTAATATCAAATCAACAAATGCGGCATCCATTGGGCAGGTTCATGAGGCTAGTTTAAAGGGTAAAAAATTGGCCGTAAAAATTCAGTACCCTGGTGTTGGTGATAGCATCTCATCTGATTTGAAAATGGTCAAGCCGTTTGCTTTCCGTTTACTTGGGATGAGCCAGAAAGAGTTGGAGGTTTACATGTCAGAGGTTGAAGAACGTTTGCTTGAAGAGACTGATTATGATCTTGAGATAAAACGTTCTATCGAATTCTCTGAAGCCTGTAAGAATATTCCAAACCTTATTTTTCCAACCTATTATCCTGATTTGTCGTCAAAGCGGATCATCACCATGGGCTGGTTGGAGGGCCTGCACATGAAAGAATTCATGAATACGAATCCTTCACAAGAGATCTGCAATCAGGTGGGACAGGCTCTCTGGGATTTTTACAATTTTCAGCAGCATGAATTAAGAGCTGTTCACGCAGATCCGCATCCCGGAAATTTCCTAATCACTCCCGATGGTAAGCTTGGAGTAATTGATTTTGGTTGTATAAAAGAAATGCCCGCCGATTTTTATGAGCCATTCTTTAGCATGACCTCAACGAATATGCTTCAGGATAAAACAAAGACCATTAAGACATTCCGTGAATTAGAGATGATTCGCAAAGATGATAGTCCTGCACAAATTGAATTTTTCTATCTGGTTTACAAGGAAATGATCGAATTATTTGCCCAGCCCTACATGTCTCAAACGTTTGATTTTAGCAAGAAGGGATATTTTGACAACCTGTATAATTATGGGGAGAGAATTGCAAGGATGCCTGAATTTAAACAGGCTAGAGGTGTAAAGCATTTTATTTATGTAAACCGTACCAATTTTGGACTCTACAATATGCTGCATGAACTGGGAGCAATGGTCAGAACAGATACCTGGAAACCACATATTCCTGTTCCTCAATAAAATCAGTTTCATTCGGTTTTTTATTCATTTTATGTAGAGCAGTAGAGACAGATTATTTAAATATTTTGTTAAATAATGTTAATCCTTACTTTTTAAAATTTAAAAGGATAAATTTGCACCGATATGAAGATTAAAAATTTAGTAATTTTATCATTTGTCATGATGTTCACGTTAGCCTCATGTATGAAAAGAGATGATTATGATCCTGCGGTGCAGGCTGGATTAGATGATGCTTTAATTGTAAAATTTATCGCAGATAAAAATATTACAGCAATTAAGCATTCCAGTGGAATATATTATCAAATATTGAGCTCTGGCAGTGGATCAACTACCTATTCTAATTCAACTCTGGTAACAGCTAAATATACTGGTAGATTATTGAATGGAACAGTTTTCGATCAAACTACAACTCAGCCCCTTACTTTTCCGCTTGGAAATGTAATTTTAGGCTGGCAAATTGGCGTTCCTCTAATTAAAAAAGGCGGTAAAATCAGATTACTCATCCCTTCTGGTTATGGCTATGGACGAGATGGTTCGGCAAAAATTCCGTCCAACGCAGTTCTTGATTTTGATATAGAATTGGTTGATGTTCAATAATAATTAGACTAAATGAAACGATTTTTCAACTATACAGTACCCGTATTTCTATTGTTAACTCTCCTTTTTTCATGTCAAAAGGAATATGAGACCATTGAAGTAATTGACGATAGGAATGTTAAGGAATATATCCAACTGAATAAAATTAATATGCAGGAGTATCAAGGAACCGGCATTTATTATCAAGTGGTGTCTCCCGGTACTGGACCCGAAGTTCAATATTCTGACAAGGTGCCTGCGTTAATTACCATGCGATCATTGGACGGAAAATACGTTTCAGTCGATACGTTTAGTATGGCCAATAGGTATTATAATTTTCTTGGATATTATAACCCAGAAGCTATCCGGGTAGGAGTAAAAGAAGTGTTGAAAAAATCAAATGGCACATTAAGGATAATCATTCCTTCCCGTTTAGCTTTTGGAAGAAATGGTTCAGGATCCATTCCTGGAAATGCATCTCTGGATATTACTGTTAGGGCTTTAGATTTTTCAAAATTAGTTGCGTATGAAGATTTTACGATTAAAAAATATCTAGAATCTAATTCTCTGACCGGGTTTACCAAAACTGCAACTGGCTTGTATTATAAAATAGGACAGCCTGGAACAGGAAGCCCTATTACAGCAGATTCTACAATTGTTGCAAATTATACCGGCAAATTGCTTAATGGAGTTTTATTCGATAGGGCAGTTGCAGGTAGTGAAGCAACTTTTAAACTTAATTCTTTAGTTAAAGGTTGGCGTGAGGGTGTTCCCCTCATCAAACAAGGTGGTAGTATTCGTCTAATTATTCCATCTACATTGGGCTATGGTTTAGATGGCAATTCACCTTCAGTTCCTGCATTCTCAGCGCTAGATTTTGATATTACGGTAACTGACGTAAAGCAATAAGTTTCTGAATCAGGTCTAGACTAAATCCGTAACTAACTACTTATATAACTCTGCAACTGCTCTATTGTTTGTTTTTGGTCTTCAATTATAAATTTTACAAGGTCACCAATAGAGATCATTCCGACTACAATTCCATCTTCTACAATGGGTAAATGTCTGATATGTTGTTTGGTCATAATCTGCATGCAGTGCTCAATGCTTGTATTCAACTTAACGGTTTCAAGTTTTGCAGTCATTACTTCCAGAATGCTTGTTTCTTTGGATGCTTTTCCCTGTAAAATGATTTTGCGGGCATAATCTCTTTCAGTAAATATTCCTTTAAGTTCAGGCCCTTCCATAACAAGTAAAGCACTGATGTTTTTATCCATCATTACCTGCAAAGCATCTAATACTGATGTTTGAGGAGTAACAGAGTAAATGGATTTAGATTTATTTTGGATGATATTCTTTACATTTTTCATATCAGAATATATTAGCTTAATTAAATATAGCTAATTATCGTCTATTTTATTTATAAAAT
>CAIJME010000485.1 GCA_903821625.1 uncultured Sphingobacteriales bacterium
ACCCCGGGCGATAGATTCTTAACTTCTAGCGAATTCGAAAAATCATACCGATTATTCTGACCATTTCCGGTAATGGTAGCGGTATAATTTAAAGTCTGCAGCGTTTTAACGCTGATAATTCCATTCATAGTACCACGGCAGCTAAGCCCAGTTGCCGAAATACTGAAATTAGTTGATGGAAGGGTATAAATAAAGGTGAAGCCTTCTTTAATTGCTTGTCCGCCTATATTGCTTAGGACAATATTCCCACTCGCGGAACCAGGAGCCACCACTGCCGATATACTTGTTGGCGAAAGAATTGTGAACGAAGCCGCTGCCTTGCCGCCAAAACTTACCCCTTTAACATCTCCAAGATTGGCACCTGTAATCAACACACTAATCCCAGCAATTGCACTCTGTGGAAGAAATGAAGAAATTAAGGGCGGCGAAATAAATCGGAAACCGTCGAATGAACTTGAACCTCCTAGGGTAGAAACCACCACCTTTCCATCAGTGGCCCCATCCGCTACAAATCCACTAATTTGCGTCGCAGAAACTACTTTGAAGGAAGTTACTGCTTTATTTCCAATACTGACTGTATGAGCTGTTAAAAAATTTGTTCCATAAATATTGATTTCAGTGCCCTTTCCACCCAGAAGTGGGTCAATAGAAGATATAGTTGGTAATGGAATAAAAGTAAAGCCTTTGAGTTCGCCAGTGCCCCCAGGATTAGTCACACTCACTGCTCCAGAAGAACCAGCAGCCAGCACAGCCTCAATAGTTGTACTTGAAAGAACCTTGAAAGAAGCGGCCTCGGTTGCTCCAAACTTTACTGAAGTCACCTGATCAAAATTAATACCGGTAATTCTTAACGTAGCACCTGCCCCAGCACTAGCGGGCGTAAAATATTCGACCCTAGGCACCATAATATAAGTAAAGCCTGGCGCACTAACTAAACCATCCGCAGTACGAACCTTAATATCTCCAGATGATCCCAGGGCCACTGTTGCTGTGATCATACTTTCAGAATTTACTGTAAATGATTTTGCTGGAGTTCCGCCAAAACTCAACTCAATAACTTTTACGAAATTATATCCATTGACCACTACCTGCTGATCAGTAGCAGCAATTTTTGGACTAAATGAATCAATTCTGAGAGTTGAAATAAAGGTGAAGCCTTCTTTTACTGCAGTGCCACCAGGAGTAGTCACCGAAACCGATCCATTTGGAACATTACTTATAATCACGCTAATCTCGGTAGCAGAATTTACGACGAAGGAGCTTTGGACTTTGCCTCCAAATGACACTTCTGTAGCACCAGTAAAGTTTGTCCCTGTGATCGTGACGGTGGCACCTTCAGCTGCAAGCTGCGGATTAAATGCCGTGATTGTAGGGGCAGGAAAATAAACAAAACCCTCTTTAATGGCAATTCCATAAGTAGAAGTAACTGTTACCACTCCCGTAGAACCAAATCCCAAAACAGCCGAAATTTTCTGATCAGAATCTACTGTAAAGGAAGCGGCTGCAATTCCGCCGAATTTGACAGATTGAATTTGCTTGAAATTCGATCCATTAATCACGATGATATCACCTAGCTTTCCCGAAGGTGTAATTGAGCTTATTGAAGGTTTGGGCGCAAAAGTAAAACCATCCGCTTCAACCGTACCGGCTGTGGTTCTCAGTGAAACCTTGCCACTTGCACCAGCAGCCAATACTGCTTTTACCGTCTGATCATTTACCACGATAAAAGATGCTGCAGGAACATCGCCAAAACTGATCAGGCTGGTGGTGTTCAAATTGGTTCCTGAAATGGTAATCGTATCCCCAGTAAATCCAAATTTGGGCAAAAATGAATTAATTACAGGCGGAGGCAGGTAGACAAAGCCATTGAGAAATGCCGTACCGCCTGCCGTAGATATGGCAATTTCGCCGCTTGCCCCCGCAGCAAGAACTGCATCAACCTGATTAGCCGAAACAACAACAAATGATGCTGCTGGGGTTCCGCCAAAGGTGACTGCGCTTGCAGTACTAAGATTTTCACCATTAATTCTTACTGTAGTTCCTGTTCCAGCTTGTGCCGGACTAAAACCTGTTATTTTGGGATAAGGGGAACCACAAGTTGTCGGAATTGCTGCCGTCATAGCTCCTGAACAAGTACCTCCAGCTGCCTGTACATTGAATGCAACTTGAAAAGCCCCGCCATCGCGGTTATTTTGGCCGATCGTATTTCTAGCTCCAGGAGAAATGGCATAATGCATCAGATCATCACTATCAATCACATGTCCCAGATTATGCGCATGTCCAAGTTCATGCTGAACAACCGATTGAAAATCCATTTCTGAAGGCCCCGGAAGTGCATCCTCAAAGTTCCAGTTTCGCTCCTTATCAAAAACCAAATCGGTTTCAGTAATTTGCCATTTATTGCTTCCGCAGGATGCATAATAAGTATAAGCTACCCCCAACACCCCTGCAGGTAATTCGGTTCCGGTGTCAAACCTGACAATATTTATTCCATCGCGACCGGTTTGATTTGCCGGGGTGGGAGCGCCTACCTTCCAATTAATCCCTGTGAAACAGGTCCAGGCACTTAATGATTTGAGAAAAGAATTCTTCACATTAGACTGTCCGTTGAAGCCAAGTTCTAATTGCCAGGTATATCCTCCTTGAGTATTGGTATCAATATGCTTAAGCTGATAGGTTGATGCATTGATGATATTATATGAAATAGTGAGACTGGATGATGAAACACCCGTGGAAGTTCCGTTATAAACTTTAATGGCCCCTGTACCCGCTCCAGATGGAACAATCACTACAATCTTATTATCAGTCCATGAGACATACTCCAAAAGGGCTGATCTTACTCCGGTTAGCCCCCCATTATCTGAATTAGCAAATTCAACATATTTATTGGTCGAGGCCGGACCAAGACCAAAGCCTGAGCCATTAATTGTGATCTGGCTACCTGTACCTGCCGAAGTTTCATTTGGCGAAAAATTAGTTATAACCTGCCCATACGCTGCGGTAAAAAGCGTACACATAAACAGTAAAACTGTCAAGACCGATAGGCTAATATTCGATTTTTTCACCTGCGCCTTATTATTTTATCTTAAAATCAGCCTTTTTCATCACTTTATAATTGGAATGGGTCAGCTTTTGCAGAACAGGATAGATCTCGCCTGAAATATTTTTATAGATCTTAAACACATCTCTTGCGGTTCCTGTGGCAAGATCATAACTAATAAAACCCTGAATCTCGGCATAAGGTCGGAGTCGTAAATTTTTAGATGATGAGCTAAGTTTAGTGTTGTTTGGGATACAGGTAAAAACCCCCAAAGATCCTTCCTGAAGATCCAGACCATAAGATACCTTCTCCATTTGATTGCCTACTATACCGCCTATGGTGATTACTTCAACAATGGAATTACTGAGTTCGCCTTTAAAAACCTTGTAAACTGAAACCAGATTGGAGGTATAAATATGCCGGCGATCAGTATCCCAGAAGGAGGATTTTTGCAAAACCTTACCTTCAAATACCAGAGTAGAGTTTTCTACCCGCTGTTCAAGTGGCACGGCCTGCAACTGGGCCAATAAATTGGTTGAAACAAGAACGAGGGTTAAAAAAATGAGTAAAATTTTATGTAAAACAGACTTTTTCATCATCAATCCAGTTTAAATACATATACATCCGAGTTTGAGCGGTTACCCTTTGAATCGCGGGTACTAATTTTCCAGTAATACGTTTTATTACGATCCAACAACAGATCGGCAAGAACTGTTGTTTTCAGACCCGACTTAAACAAAACCGGCACATTGGTATTACCCAGGTAAACATCATAGCTGTCGATATCACCATCTGGGTCTGTTGCGGCCCATTTCAAAGTCACAGTTGTAGCAGAAAGCGGGATTACCTCGCCATAACGTGGCGCTATCAATTCGGCCGGAAAAGGTGAAAAAGAGGTTTGAGCCGGGGCGGGATTATAGAATTTCCACACATCAGTACTGATCTCTTTGCTAATTTGGGTGTTTTTAGAGGTAATGAACCAGGAATAGGCCAAATTTCGGTCCAGTTCGATCTCTAGTTGGGTTTTATCGGTGCTATAGGTAGTAATTTGCGCATTTTCAAGATTTTTTATACTCAAAACATACGCATCGGTGTTTTTGGAGGCCTCCCATTTGAACAGAATCTTGGTCCTGCTGGTTGAAACAATGATTCCATCGGCACAGATTTCATTATTCCTGGGCAATTGCAAAACCGCTTTGCCCGGAAGCGGCTCGGGTGCTTTTCGGCATCCGGCACAGAAGATTAATAGAATTAAAAATGCTTTTCTCATCTGTGGGTTTTATGCCGGGTAACAATTTGTTTTAGAATTAGATAATTATCCTTATTGGTATTATCTGCCGATTACGTGATAATTCCAAACATATACACCACTGGGCAAAGCTTGACCAGCGCGAATAACAAAATTTCCTACAGAACCCACCGCATAAACCTGATTGAGATCTGCTAATGACGCAGCTTTTGCATTACCTGGTGTTAATATAGGATAAGACGCGTTCAGGTAATCTGGCCCAGCATAATCTATAGTAATTATTACAGCATTTTCTGAAATACCATTTGTTGAGGTTAATGTTATTGTGCCGGCAAGATCAGTTCCATCTATACTTACAGTATTAATGCTAGGATCTTTTGTAAATAAAGGAGTTGTACCATTGCTAATTAAAGATGTTACGCGGGGTGCTACCAAATTGGGGCTATTGGAATATACTACACTTCCAGTACCACTCTCAT
>CAIJME010000486.1 GCA_903821625.1 uncultured Sphingobacteriales bacterium
ACTGAAAAATTGAATGCCGACCGTGGGGATGGTATTTCTAGTATAAACCCAGATGATATTGCTACAATTTCAGTCTTGAAAGGTGGTGCTGCTGCCGCTCTTTATGGTAGTCAGGCTGCAAATGGTGTTATATTGATTACTACCAAAAAAGGAACTGCTCAAAAAGGTGTTGGTATTGAAGTTACTTCTGATGCCAATTTTGGTACTCCATCGGTTTTTCCAAATTACCAGTATGAATACGGACAAGGTAATGATGGTGTGAAGCCAGCTACACCTGCTGCTGCATTGAGCTCAGGCCGATTGTCTTATGGTGCAAAAATGGACGGTTCAATGGTTATGCAATTTGATGGGGTTATGCGCCCTTATTCACCATTTAGAGTAAAAGATAATATTAAAAACTTTTATGAAGTAAGTCAGAATATTACCAATACTGTAGCCTTTAGTGCGGGTAGTGAGAAATTGAAAACAAGGTTATCAGTAAGTGATTTACGTGCACAAGATCAGCAACCTAATTCTGATTATAAGCGTAAAACAGCTAACCTAAACGTTTCTGGTAAAATGGGTAAGAATGATTTCTTAACTATTGAATCAAGTGTTCAGTATAATCTGATTGAAGGTAGAAACAGACCAGGTGTAGGTTATGCCGATTTCAATTCAGCATGGCCTGTATATTTGGCAGCAAACGTAGTTGATGTTCGCAACATGGCAGGTACTGATCCAACCAGACCAGGTATTAATGTGGCAGATGGAAGAGAATTAGCTTGGAATCCAGTTCCTGTAGCTTTTAATCCGTACTATGTAGCTCATCAGATTGGAAATAAGGATGCTCGTCAGCGTTTAATTGGTCGTGCTAGTGTTCAGGCTAATATTTTGCCTAACTTATTTGTAAAAGGTACTGTAGCACGTGATTTTAATTATACTACTGACCAAGTATACGTACCCAATACAAATAACTTTACCCCGCTTGGTTATTTCGAATCAGGTACTATGCAGGATGATAAAACAAACTTCCAGGGTATCGTAAACTATAACGAAAGATTCCTGAAAGATAAAATTGGATTAAATGTTCTTGCTGGTGTTCAAAGTGAAAGAGATTTCTCTAAAGGTAGCACAGCAAACGGTAGCCAATGGGTTGTATCTAATTTTTATAGTATTACCAATTTAGTTAACAGAGATCTGGTTAATGCTTCACAAGGTTCATTTGGAACAAACTCTGTGTTTGGAGAAGCAAATATTGATTACAATAATCTCTTTTATTTAACTGTAACTGGTCGTCAAGATTGGTTCTCTGTGTTAAATCCAGGATTTAACTCCATCTTCTATCCATCAGTTGGTGCTAGTTTTATCCTTTCTGAGGTGGTTAAAATGCCTAAGTTCATTGATTATGCCAAATTACGTTCATCATGGGCTGAAGTTGGTAGTGCAACTGTGAACGCAGGAAGTATCAATCAAACGTATGCAGTGAGTACGGTAAATGCTTATGGTCTTCCAACATTAACTAATCCGAATGTTTTGAATAACCCTAATATTCGCCCGGTTACAGTTGAAACTATTGAAGGTGGTTTTGAAGTTCAAATGTTAAATAGTCGAATTGGATTGGATGTAAACTATTATTCAAGAAAAACCAGAAATGACATTCTTTCTCCACCAATTTCTGGAGCTACCGGATTTGCTGCAGGAAGAAGAAATCTTGGATTGGTTACAAACAAAGGATGGGAGATCAGCTTGACAGGTACTCCTGTTAAATTAGATAAATTCTCATGGGATGTGAACTACAACTTTGGTTACAACCAGAGTAAAATCGTTGAACTAGCTCCTGGTATTGATGTCCTATCTTTAGGATCGGGTATTGGTGGTCCTCAAATGATCAATGCAGTTGGTTTACCTTATTCAACAGTTAGAGCCAACGTGATGAAGAGAGATGCTAATGGTAACAAAGTTTATAATACTGCTACCGGTTATGAAGTTCAAGAACTACAGGATATAGGTGTGGGTAACCCTCCATATCTGATGGGTCTTGGAAATAACTTCCGTTACAAACGCTTTAGTTTAACAATTGATATCGATTCTAAATTTGGCGCAGTAGGTTACAGTAACTTAATTCAATATGCTACCCGCTTTGGTCATACCCCACAAACACTTCCTGGAAGAGAGGGTGGTTTAACGGTTAGTGGTGTTAGTGCTACTGGTGCTCCATATACTAAGGTTTGGAATGTGGTAGATCTTGATACGTACTACAATAACTTTGGAAATGCTTATCCAGGTCAGTGGGTTTACAAAACAGATTTCATTAAACTGCGTCGTACAGTATTGAAATATAACTTACCTGTAAGTGCACTTAAGTTCATGAGAGTTCAATCTGCTTCTGTGGGTATCACTGGCTTTAATTTGGCTATCCTTTATCAGGATAAGAGAACTAAAGAAGCAGGTATTGATCCTGAAATGCAGGAAACAGTAGGTAATGCTCAGGGAAGTCAGGGTGTAGCTTTTCCTAGAACCAGAAACATTGGCTTTAACCTGAATTTAAGATTCTAATATTTAAATCTAAGAACATGAAAAAGACATTCATAAAAATGATATATGCGGCCGGAGCTGTTCTTGTATTTTCAACGATGCAATCGTGTAATACCGAGAAGCTAACTGACCTAAACAAGAATCCAAACGCAATTGAATACGTAATTGCAGATTATTCTTTTACTGCAGCTGTATTAGAAAGCGGTCCTGGCGAGAATTACAGACCATTAGGGCAAGGATTGCAGTATTTTTCTTCTTATAAAGAAGTTCCTGCAACCGGAGATAAATTCTACAATTTTAGTGGAACTGCTGGTAATTTTAATATTTATACCGGACAATGGAACCGTTTATTACAACTTTCTAAGCAAATTGCTGGCCCAGAAAATGTAAATAAGCGTGCTGCTGTTGAGATCCTTAGAATCTTGGCTTTCCATCAAAAAACAGATGTGATGGGCGATATGCCTTATTCAGAAGCGATGAAAGGTTTGGATGTATTAAAGCCGAAATATGATACTCAAAAAAGTATCTATGCTGCGATGCTAACCGAACTTGAAACAGCTTTGAAATCTATGGATGCTACAAAGCCAAATGTATTTGGTAATGCAGATCCCTATTTCAAAGGTGATGTGGCTAAATGGAAAAAATTCGGATATACCTTAATGCTTCGTTTAGGCATGCGTTTATCTGATATTGAGCCAGCAACTGCAAAGGCCTGGGTTGAAAAAGCTGTAGCAGGTGGGGTAATGACAGCTTTTGCTGATATTGCTTACTTGAAATATGCAAACGTTACTGGTCAATTTAATCCAAGAGTTAATGGATACATTAATGGTGACTTTACAAGCCCGGGTGGTGATAATATAGAGGGAAGTAAGTGGTCAGGTAAGTTTATTGATCATTTGAAAAATACGAGTGATCCGCGCTTGCCTGTACTATCTGTTGTTTGGGTTCCTACCGGAGGTACTTACACTCCAAATAATACTCCTGCTACTCAGCGTGGAATGGTTAACGGCAGTATCAATACAAGACCAACTGATTTTGATACCTATTCCGAGCCATCTTTGCTCTATATTGACAGAGGTTCTCCAATCATAACCATGGGTCCTGCCGAAGCTTATTTAATAATAGCTGAAGCTGCAGCCAGAGGATGGAGCGTTGGAACAACTGCACAGGCTGCCTATGATAATGGTGTTCGTGCTGCAATGGCTCAGTGGGCTTTATGGCCAAGTGTTGCTCCTCATTCAGGTGTGATTACTTCTGCACAGGTTGATGCTTATTTGCTTGCAAATCCTTATCCTGCTGCAGGTACCTTTGCCCAACAGTTAGAGGTTATCTCTACTCAAAAATGGGTTTCAATGCTTGGTGATGATTATGAAGTTTTTTCTAACTGGCGCCGTACAAAATACCCGGTGTTTAACTATGCTAACTGGACTAACACTGCTGGTCAGAAAGTTACCTATCCAGGTAACGTAACTGCAGGTAAAATGTGGAGAAGATTCTCTTTACCTATTGCAGAACGTAACGTAAATCCAGACAACTACTATGAAGCCATCAAGCGTCAAAATTACTCTGAACAAGAGTTAGACCTTTTACAAGGCAGAATGTGGTGGGATGTTGGTCCTGGTACAGGTCAAAGTAACTAATATGCTATACTAATGAATATGTGTTTGAATAACGTAATTCATTCAGTACATTAGATTTATAAACAATAAGAGGAGATTTTTAATCTCCTCTTATTGTTTCAACTCAAAAACAAATTAAATAATTATACCATGAAACGTAGAGATCTTATTAAATACCTTTCTGTAGCTCCTATTGCAGGTGCGGCAATTGGTACGGGTGTTCCTCAAGCATTAGCGGGAACAGTAGCAACAACTGCAAAGCGCGATGTTATTAAAGAACTTGGTTTGCGAACTTTTATAAATGCTGCGGGTACCTATACTACAATGACTGCATCTTTAATGCACGATGAGGTTGTGGATACTATTGCAGAATCAGCGAAACATTTTGTAATGATTAATGAAGTGCAAGATAAAGTAGGTGAAAAAATTGCAGCTATTTGCCATGCAGAGTCTGCAATGGTAACTGCTGGATGTTGGTCGGCCCTTGTATTAGGAACTGCAGGTGTACTTACAGGAACTGATCAGAAAAAAATAAGTGCATTGCCAAATGTATCAAAACTTGAAAAGAATGAGGTAATCGTTCAGAAAAGCCACATGGTGGGGTATGTTCATGCATTGATGAATACAGGTATTATTCCTGTAGTTGTTGAAACAGCAGAGGAACTTGAAAAAGCAATTACTAATAAAACAGCAATGATGTATTTCTTGAATCATGAAACTGATGCAGGCAAGATACTTCATAAAGAGTTTGTTGCGATAGCAAAAAAGCACAAAATTCCTACATTGATTGATATCGCAGCTGATATTCCACCGGTTGAAAATTTATGGAAATACAGCGACCTTGGTTTTGACCTAGTTTGTATATCTGGTGGTAAAGGTATTCGTGGCCCTCAGAGTGCTGGAATGCTTATTGGCCGTAAAGACCTTATTGCTGCTGCACGTTTAAATGGTCCACCAAATGGAGGCAACATTGGTCGTGGACAAAAGGTGAATAAAGAAGAAATTCTTGGAATGTACGTGGCTCTTGATAAATATGTTAATCAAGATCATGATGCTGAATGGAAAATGTGGGAAGCAAGAGTTGCAGTGATTGAAAATGCAGTAAAAAAAGTTGATGGAGTTAATGTTAAAGTCAGCGTACCTCCAATTGCCAATCATACTCCAAAAATCACTATTTCATGGGATCCAAGTAAATTAAAAATTTCTTCTAAAGATTTGCGTAAAAATCTACAGGATGGAAGCCCGTCAATCGAAGTAATGATTGAGCCAAATGCAATCAATTTAACAGTATTTATGCTCAAAAATGGTGAAGATAAAATCGTTGCAAAACGTGTTCAGGAAGAGCTTGCTAAGGCAGCTGTTAGTTGATGTTAGATGTGAGATATGAGATATGAGATGTGAGACCTGAGAAGGTCAAGAAATCAGTTTATTACTGAATTCGTGCTCATATCTTGTTTCTCATATCTTATTTTTCGCCCAAACCTAATACCAATTTTTATTGTAAACATTATTCTGATTATGAAAAGAATATCCTTTCTGCTTCTTTACAGCCTTTTATTTCTTAGTTCATTTATTCAGGCTCAGACAAAAACATACAGTATCCTGATCAAAGGCGGGCATGTAATCGATGCCAAAAACAATATTAATGAAAAAATGGATGTAGCTATTAAGGATGGCAAAATTGCTGCTGTAGCTAAAAATATTGATCCTGCTCTTGCTTCACAACTTGTGACTGCAGATGGAATGTATGTTACTCCTGGTTTGATTGATTTACATGCGCACGTTTTTGCTGGAACAGATGATCGCGGGCTGAGTGGTGGTTTTTCTGCCTTAGCACCTGATCCATATACTTTTCGTGCAGGTGTAACCACCGTGGTTGATTGTGGTGGTGCTGGATGGGCTTCCTTTGATAAGTTTAAATCTACAATTATTGATAAATCCCGTACTAGAGTACTTTCCTTTTTAAACATTGTTGGCGAGGGTATGAGAGGCGATCCTTATGAGCAAGATATCAATGATATGGATGCTCAAAAAACAGCTGAAAAAGCCTTAGCTAATAAAGATATTGTTGTAGGGTTTAAACTCGCTCATTTTGGAGCCGCAAGTTGGGTACCTGTTGAAAAAATAGTTGCTGCAGGCAAATTAGCTAATATGCCTGTTATTATTGATTTTGGTGCTGGAAAATTACCAATTGAAGATCTCTTCTTTAAATACCTTAGGCCAGGTGATATTTTTACGCATGTGTTTACTGAACTTGAAATAAGAGACCCGATAGTAGATCTTAAAACTAGAAAACTCAGACCCTTTGTTATTCCTGCACAAAAAAGAGGAATTATCTTTGATGTTGGTTTTGGTGGTGGAAGTTTTAACTTTAATCAGGCTATTCCCGCTATCAAGGCAGGATTTTTACCAAACACCATGGGCACCGATCTTCATACAGGAAGTATGAACGGGGCAATGAAAGATCAGTTGAATGTGCTATCTATATTTCTTTCTATGGGCATGGATATTACTTCAGTTATTTCTCGCAGTACCTGGGCTCCGGCCCAAGCCATTAAGCGTGAAGATCTTGGTAACCTTTCTGTAGGTGCAGGTGCTGATGTGGCAATTTTGAGTGTACGTAATGGCAAATTCGGATTCAGAGATATCGCTGGGAATAGAAATGAAGGTAAACAGAAGTTTGAATGTGAAATGACTCTTCGTGCAGGAAAAATAGTTTATGACCTCAATGCGATAGCCAGTAATCCTGAAAAAAGCAGATAATTTTTAATTCAACCCTAACCATTGATTGGTTATTATTTTAAGATTCTTAGAAAAAAAGCGATGAGAAAAATCTCAATTTTATTTTTATCTATCCTATTCCTGATACTTGCCGATGCAAATGCACAGGGTACAGCTCCAATGTACACTACTGTTATCAAAGGAGGCAGAGTGATCGATGCCAAAAACAATATTAATGACCTTCTAGATGTGGCCATAAAAAATGGCAAAATTGCCAAGGTTGGTAAAAATATTGATCCTTCACTTGCAGAACAGATAGTAAATGCAACTGGAATGTATGTTACTCCCGGTTTGATTGATGTTCATGCG
Source organism: uncultured Sphingobacteriales bacterium (assembly GCA_903821625.1). Classification (GTDB taxonomy): domain Bacteria; phylum Bacteroidota; class Bacteroidia; order Sphingobacteriales; family Sphingobacteriaceae; genus Daejeonella. Next base: position 7,224 of record CAIJME010000486.1, read on the forward strand.
CATGTTTTTTGGGGAGTTCAACCTGATCACTATCTCAGTAATGGGAATGTGGGTGTTACAGCAGATGGATTTAGTTTTCGCTCCGGCGTAACCACTCTTGTAGATTGTGGTGGAGCTGGATATAAGTCGTTTGATACGTTTAAAAGAAATATTATTGATAAATCTCAAACCCGGGTTTTATCCTTCTTAAATATTGTAGGCGAAGGAATGAGAGGTGGTGAATACGAGCAAGATATAAGTGATATGGATGTAAAGCTTGCAGCAAAAGCTGCAATCGATAACAAAGAATATGTAGTAGGGTTTAAGCTGGCACATTTTACTAACCCGGATTGGATTCCAGTTAAGAAAATTGTAGCTGCTGGTAATCTTGCCAATATGCCCGTAATCATTGATTTTGGTGGTGGTAAACTACCCATTGAAGATCTCTTTTTTAAATACCTTAGGCCAGGTGATATTTATACCCATGTTTTTACTGAATTGGAAAGAAGAGACCCAATAGTAGATCTTCAAACCAGAAAACTCAGACCCTTTATAATTCCCGCACAAAAAAGAGGAATTGTTTTTGATGTTGGATTTGGTGGCGGAAGTTTTAATTTTAATCAGGCTATCCCAGCAATTAAAGCAGGATTTCTTCCCGACCTATTGGGTACCGACCTTCACACTGGAAGTATGAATGGAGCAATGAAAGATCAATTAAATGTGTTATCTATTCATTTGGCGATGGGAATGGATATACCCTCTGTTATTGCTCGTAGCACTTGGGCTCCAGCAAAAGCTATAAAACGTCTAGAACTTGGACATCTTTCTGAAGGTGCAATCGCTGATATTGCAATCTTAAGCGTTCGACAGGGAAAATTTGGATTTAGAGATATTGCTGGAAACAGACAGGAAGGCACCCAAAAATTAGAGTGTGAAATGACGCTTAAAGACGGAAAGGTTATGTATGATCTTAATGCTATTGCTCAATTTAATGCTAAAAAATAATGCGGTATTCTTGCATCTTTTTTACTAAGGCATGGTGTGCAAAATTGTCATATATTCATGGTTTTATAATTCATTTTTCCTTATGCGTTTAATGAAATTTTTATACTTGTTTGATGCTTTACAAGTATATCAATAATACAAACTAATCGATATGATTCGGATATTTTCAGTTTTTTCTAATCCATTCATGAATATATTTAATCTTAGTCGCAAGTTTTTTTTGATTTGTAGTTTTCACCTATTTTTATTTTCTCCATTCTATTCTTATTCTCAAAAACGACCAAATATACTCCTGATCATGACTGATGATCAAGGCATTGGCGATGTTGGACTTCATAATAACGATATTCTGAAAACGCCTAATATGGATGCAATTGCCGACCAGGGTGCTGAAATGAGTCAGTTTATTGTGAATTTTAATTGCTCGCCTACCAGAGCCAGTATGCTTACCGGTAGAGATAATTACAGAACAGGCGTAGTAGGCGTTACAGAAACTGCGCATCTTATGAAATCTACAGAAGTTACCCTTGCAAAAGTACTCTCAGATGCGGGTTATAGTACCGGAATTTTTGGAAAATGGCACCTCGGCGATTCCTATCCTATGAGGCCCTCCGATAAGGGCTTTCAGGAAACCTTGATTCATAAAGGCGGAGGAATTGGACAGGCATCCGACCCTCCTGGAAACTCGTATTTCAATCCGATTTTGGAGCATAATAATGTCAAAAAGGTTTTTAAAGGATATTGTGATGATATTTTTGCAGATGCAACGATTAATTTCATTGATAAAAATAAGGATAAGCCATTTTTTGCCTATTACGCAACAAACCTCCCTCATTTTCCATTAATTGTTAGCGATAAATGGGCTGATCCTTATCGCAAAATGGGTCTTCATGAACTCAATGCACTAACCTATGGCATGATTGCCAATGTGGATGCTAATATTGGTCGTTTGCTAGCTAAACTAAAAGAATTAGGCATAGAAGATAATACCATTGTGATCTTTATGTCTGATAATGGTCCAAGAACTAAACGAACAAAAAATGACCTCTATCCAGATCGTTTTGTGATGAATCTACGCGGTACAAAAACCAGTGTTTATGAAAATGGAATACGAGCTCCATTTTTTATTAAATGGCCCGGAAAGATACCTAAGGGAGTGAAATATACCAATCTGTCAGCACATATTGATGTAATGCCTACACTTCTTGAAGCCTGTAATGTGCCAATACCTCAATCATTGAAATTGGATGGAGTATCATTGATGCCCTTACTGACTAATAAATTGAAAAGTATTCCAGAACGTGAAATATTCATCCAGGGTCATGCGGGTTCTGAACCCTACAAGTACTTTCATTTTACGGTGCGAGGTCAGCGCTATAAACTTATTTCTCCAAATGATGATCCGTATGGCAATATTGTCCGGCCTGGCATTGGAGATGCAGATATGAAAAAACTTTTAGCCTCTCTAGAGTTATACGATATTGAGAAAGACCCTAGTGAAATTGAAAATATAGCTAAACAACACCCCGATATTGTTAAAAACATGCTTTCTCATTATGAAACCTGGTTTGATCAGGCTATGAAAGATCGTGGTAGTGATTGGCCTCAGCGAATATATATAGGTACTAAGTTTCAGCCCATTGTACAATTATCAAGATTTGATTGGGGCGGTCAGGGTTCAATAGGAGAGCAATCCAGACGAATGGGTTATTGGGAAGTGTTTAGCAGCCCCGGTAAATATACGATCACCTTACGTTACTCAAAAGCAACAAAGTCAGGGTTTGCTTATTTGAAATATCGAGGGATTGAAAAGAAAATCGCAATTTCGGTAGGTGATACACTTGCTAAGTTTGATGCGATAGAATTACCCGAAGGCCCGGGTAAATTTGAAGCATTTATCAAATCAGATGATCAGGATATTGGTGTACAGTATGTTGATGTAGAACGAATAAATTAATTTTGTTATTTAATTAAATCAGTAAATGCAAAGAAGACGATTTCTAGAATCTGCAGTTTTTGGTTCGGCAGCCATGCTCATTGGTTTCCCAATTCTAAATGCACAGGCATCATCTAATATTAAGATCACTAAAATTAGATATTATGCCGCCCCTGGCTATAATAAACCCCTTTTTAATCAGGCTCGGGGTATTGTTGAAATTGAAACTAATACAGGGATAATTGGTATTGGCGAGGGTGGTTCAAAGGATATGATCGAACAATGTGCTCAGATGATGATCGGCGAAGATCCTTTTCGTATTGAGCATATCTGGCAATATCTATACAGAGGGATGTTTTATCCTCCTGGAAGAGAAAAATTACATGCATTAGGAGCCCTTGAGATGGCATTATGGGATATTAAAGGCAAAGCCTTAAATGTTCCCGTATATGAGCTTTTGGGTGGATCAACAAGAGAATTTATAGAGTGTTACGCCACAGGTTTTAGACCATCTAAAGCAAAAACTGAAGAAGAAAGAGCAACCGATTGTCTTAAAGCTGGGTTTAGGTCATATCGAATTGGACCAACGGGTGGCAATGGTGATCTTCCTTTTGATTTCTTTGATAATGCCGATAAGACCATTGAATTTAGTAAGAGAATTGATCAAGCAGTAGGGGGTAAGGGCAATTGGGCAATTGATCTTCATACCCGTTTTGATACCCCCGAAGCTGTAAAAATTTGTTCAGCACTACAAGAATTAAGTCCATATTTTGTAGAAGATGCGATCAGGTCTGAAAATCCAGGTGTTTACAGAACGTTCAGGCAG
>CAIJME010000487.1 GCA_903821625.1 uncultured Sphingobacteriales bacterium
CTAACAAAAACTAGATTATTTGATTGGCATGCTGCCTTATTTCCAACTGGCAGAAATGGTATTTGCAAAATAATCGTTGGAGATTGGAGAAAAGATACCACAGGACCAATGCAAGTTATATCAGGACCTATGGGGAAAGAAAAAGTACATTTCGAAGCTCCCAATTCAGATTTGCTTGAAAAAGAAATGAGTAGCCTCTTGAATTGGTTTAGTCAAAACAACAAAATTGACTTAGTATTAAAAGCCTCAATAGCGCATCTTTGGTTTGTTACTATTCACCCATTTGATGATGGAAATGGACGTATAACAAGAGCTTTAACAGATATGTTATTAGCACAGGCTGATAAGAGTAATCAAAGATTCTATAGCATGTCTGCTCAAATAAGAATTGAACGAAAACAATACTATGATATTCTTGAAAAAACCCAGAAAGGTGATTTAAATATTACAAATTGGATACAATGGTTTTTACAGTGTTTAATCAATGCGCTTAATTCAACTGAAGAAGTTCTAGTTAAGGTTTTATTTAAAGGTAATTTTTGGCAAATACATTCAAAGACTATTATCAATGAAAGGCAGAAGAAGCTAATTAATGAACTCTTAGACAGTTTTGATGGCAAATTAACATCATCTAAATGGGCTAAAATTGCTAAATGCTCAAAAGACACCGCTATTCGAGATATAAATGACTTAATTGAGAAAGAAATACTGCGCAAGGAAGAAGCTGGAGGAAGAAGTACAAATTATGAATTAAATAGAAATGTCAGCAGGTAACAGCGCACAGCCGCCATTGAAAAAACGGGGGCTGTGCGCAAAACGTTATAGCTCAGTTAAAAAATAAAACTGATACTATCCACTTTCAAACTAAAGTGTCAATTCACCCCAACCAGCACGATATTGACGCTTAACGAATTGATTTGCAGCATCGAAGTTGGTCACACGCATATTTTGGTTATCCCAAAGTAATTTTGTGTTTGAACCTGGATAATGCATTCCGTTTCCTGTTTTACGAGCAAAAGGCATGTCAGCCACACGTATAGCCAAGTTAGCCATCAAAATAGCCTCAGTCAAAGGACCCGCTAAATCAAATGGAGAACTTAATTGTTTTTTACCATAACCAGCAATTGCACCTTCCACCCATTGAGCATAATGCCCATCTGCACTGCCAGGAACACGCTCTAATTTGAGAGGTACTTTCACTTCTTGATTTCTAGATAAAGGCAATAAACGAGGATTAGCCGCATATTCACTAGCCATCATTTTTCCTTTGGTACCAATAAACAAGATACCTGAATTTCCATCCCCAAACATCTCGTCAGGTCCTAATTCTTCAGGACGCTCTGGTTTAATTCCACCATCCATCCAGTGCATCGTTACAGGTCCTTTTGTACGATCTGTTTTAGGGAAAGTCAAAGTTGCATGACTTGATGGAGGGCAAGAGTCTAAGAATACCCCTCTTTTCCCAAAAGCGGTAAATACACTACTTACACTCGCTTGAACATCTGAAGCATACTTCAAACCTAAGACACGGAAAGGAGCTTCCATCAAGTGGCAACCTAAATCACCCAAAGCGCCTGTACCATAATCCCACCATCCACGCCATGAGCCTGGAATCAAGTTTTCAACATAATCTTTTTGAGGAGCAGTACCTAACCATAAATCCCAATCTAATTCAGCTGGAACAGCAGGCTTAGTAGAAGGCCAAGGAATACCTTGTGGCCAAATAGGTCTGTTGGTCCAAATCTGCACCGTATGAACATCACCAATAATGTCGGCATCATACCATTCTACCAATTGGCGCACTCCGTCTCCAGAGCTACCTTGGTTACCCATTTGAGTAACTACTTTATATTTTGCTGCAGCTTGGGTCAACATACGAGCCTCGAAAATATCGTGAGTCATTGGTTTTTGCACGTAAACGTGCTTGCCCAATTGCATCGCAGCCATGGCTTGAACCGCATGGTTATGATCTGGTGTAGAAACAGAAACGGCATCGAAATTCTTCGATTCCACATCCATCATTTTACGCCAATCCTTGTAATATTTTGCTTTTGGATAAGCAGCAATTGAACCTTTAGCCATGCGATCATCCACATCACATAAATAACCAATATCCGCTTTACCACTATCGTAGAAGTATTTTAAATCTGATTTACCTTTACCACCAACTCCGATACCAGCTACCACCAATTTATCGCTAGGAGCTAAAAAACCTTTACCGCCTAATACGTGACGAGGTACAATCATGAATCCTGCCGAAGCTATGGAGGCTGATTTCAAAAACTCCCGACGGGATTCCAATATTTTTTTCTTTTTCATTAGGTTTATAATCTGAACATTAAAGCTAAATAAAAAATTGTAATTTTTTACCCTGTAAATAGTCAGCAAAATATATTCTGAATTGCATTAAAACTAAGAGAGTATTTTCAAACTAAGTGCTCCTCAATAACTGCTTATCTTCCATATATTTAGAACTTATGAAATTTATCCTATTGTTTATGACGCTAAGCTTGTTTGTTCAATCAAATACAAATGAGATCTATAAATTCACAACATTAACAAAAGTGAATGAGTGGCGAATTGTAAACGATGGTGTGATGGGTGGTATCTCAAAAAGTTCCTTGCTCTTAAATGATTTGGGAAACGGGCAATTTATGGGTCATGTTTCATTGGCAAACAATGGAGGATTTGCCTCAATACAATTGAATAAGACAATCAAATTAGCGGATGAAAAAAAGTTTATCCTATTGCGTATAAAAGGAGATGGTAAGGCGTATGAATTTCGTTTAAAAAGTCAAATTTATGGGCAAGAGTCTTATGTCTACCCATTTATAACAACTGGAGAGTGGGAAACTATTAAGTTGCCAATCAGTGAATTTTATCCTCAATTTTTTGGGCGTAAATTAAATAAACCCAATTTTAATTTTAAAAGCATTGAGCAATTGAGTTTTTTGATAGCCAATAAGCAAGAAGAAGATTTCAGGTTACTCATTGATTGGATAGGTTTAGAGTAAATGGGATTATCAATAATATCTGTTATCAAAACAACGCAAGGCTCGCAAATATCTTTTGAATGGATCTGCAAATACAATTATCTTTTGGGATTAATTCTCGTTTTGGTTACATGATTGACTTTTAAATCTAAATATATCTATGCATACATTAAAACCCTGTATACTGTTTTTTGCTTTTCTATCGCTCGCTATGTTTTCATTGGGTCAAGATCGTTATACAATAAAGACTGGAGACCCAAACGGTATTGATAAGTGGTATATGGGCAGACAAATTGCACATGTAA